>CAZGLZ010000001.1:0-105071 GCA_964526245.1 uncultured Chloracidobacterium sp.
CGGTCGAGAGCCTCAATCTGGCGGTCTCGGCCGGCGTTATCCTGTTCGAAGCCCGAAGGCAGGTTTACGGTTGAGCGTTTGCGTTTGCCGGAGCGGCGTTGGCGTTCGCGGTGTTTGCCGCATTTACATTCGTATTTGTCGTCGCAGGCCGCGATTCATCCAGCTCCTTCTTTAATGCTTCGGTCGCCGGTCCGCTTGAGATGATCGCACTCGCAAGAGCCACTTCCGCAGCTATCGTCGCCCGATCCTTTTCGTCTGCCTCAACAAGCTTATCTTTAGCCATCCGGAACTGCCGCTGGGCTTCGAAATATTTTCCATCCAGCAGCAACGCCCGGCCAAGCAGGTAATGGTCTGCGGCATCCTGCGGAGTTGCGGAGTTCTTTTCCAGATAGCCTTTCGGGTCTGCATCGACCAGCCGACGTGCCTCTTCGAGCGAGGAAACCTGCACATCGGCCGAACGCTGCACAAGCGGCGGCGGTGCCTGCTGGACGATTGGGTTATTGATGTTCCAGAGGTAATAACCCGCTATACCGATTATCGCCCCCAGTACGAGCCAAACAACGGTTGAGAGTATCCGCGAAACGATCCCGGGCCCGGACCGCGGCGTTTCTACCTCGGCATCGCCGTTGGCCCCAAACATTTTGAACTCGTCTCTCGCCGGTTCCGGTTTTGCGGGCTCGGCCGGAACAACGAAACCCGAGGAAGAATATTCGGAGTTTGCGGTCTCGATGGTCCTACCTTGGTCATCAAGGGCTCCGAGAAACTCGTCGTCGTTCGCCGGTGCGACGGCCTCTTCTTCCGCGATCTCTCGGCGAAGGTCGTCGAGCCCATCACTTTGCGGCTCGGCAAGATCGGCCGTCGCAGCTTCTTCGGTCACCGGCTCGTCAAAGGGCGATCGTGCCGTGGCAATGGTTTCCTCTTCGCCCGGATCCTGGGCGGCAGGGAATACGGGCGGGCTTGCGACCGGTGCGGCCTCGGCGTGGTCTGCACGGTGCTCCGCAACCGTCGGGAGTATCTTCACGACAACCGCAGTCAGGTTATCTTCGGCACCGCGGTCATAGCAGATCTCCTTCATCTGTGTGACGAGCATTTCCGGAGCCATTCCGGTCGTCATCAGGTGCTCGAGTTCCGGGTCTTCGATGTGCCGTGTAATGCCGTCCGAACAAAGCAGGAAGCTCGTTCCGGGATCGACCATTATCGTCTTAAGTTCAACAGCTACAGTAGCTTCCGCACCAAGGGCACGGCTGATCACGTTCTTGCTCGGGTGGTTAGCGGCCTGCTCGGGCGTCATTCGGCCCGCCCGGACCTCTTCTTCCACCAGCGAGTGGTCGTTCGTCTCGCGGTGCAAGACGCCGTCAGGATCGACGCGGTAAACGCGCGAATCGCCGACGTGTGCGATCGTCGCGATATTCCCTGAAATGTGGATCGCGGCGATGGTCGTTGCCATCGTTGAAAGCTGCGGAAGTTCGGTGGACATCCGGTAGATCGCCTCGTTTGCCCGCTCGAGCGCGACCTGCATAATGTCCTCGGGATCGACCGAATCGCCGTAGTGGGTAAAGGCCTCGCCGAGAATTTCGACCGCCATCTGCGACGCGACATCGCCCGCCTGGGCTCCGCCGACGCCGTCCGCGACCGCATACAGCCCGGAAGCATCGATCGCGATGAACGAATCTTCGTTCTCGGGCCGCTTTTCGCTCAATCCCCGATCACTCACCGTTGCTGAGATCACCGCAAAATTGTTGTCCATAGTCATTGTCCCGGCTGGCAGCCAGTAAAGCGAAGAGAATATATATCAACAGGTTAGCTGCTTTTTCCTAAGGCAGCAGTTTAATGTCGTCCGGCCTTCGGTCAAGGGCGTTTCGGTGTGAGAAAGCCATCAGCATACCGAGCATCACAAAGCTGGTGATCAGCGAAAATCCGCCGTGGCTTACGAACGGCAAAGTAATGCCGGTCATCGGCAATGCACGTGTAATGCCGCCGATGTTGACCAATGCCTGAAACCCGATAAAGGCGGTCAGCCCGATCGAGCACAGCTTGCTGAACATATCTCTTGAATCTAAAGCAGTTCTGACCCCGGCGCTGACCAGCACAAGTAACGCCAAGGTTAACAACAAACCCCCGAAAAGTCCAAGTTCTTCTGCAAGCGCGGCAAAGATATAGTCCGAGTCAGCTACCGGTATCAATTCGGGATATCCGAGTCCGAGTCCGCGGCCGGTCGTACCGCCCGAAGCGAGGCCAAAAGTGGCCTGGGCCGGCTGAAACGCAAGCACGTCAAACCATGCGTCAACGTTGATCGAACGCTGCAGGTCCGGGTCCTGTTCGAGCAATTGCGGAAGGTTCGGGTCCTTTTCCACCAGCTTCTTGTAGTAGGCGTCATAATCCGACTTCCACCACGAGGTTTCCGGGGTCGGCGGATTGAAGCCATCGAGCCAAAGATGGAAACGCTGCTGAATGCGGTCCGGAAGCACCGATTTCACCGGGGCCGCGACCGTCGGCAGAAGCGGAATACGCTCCTGGGTCGAGAGCGGCAAGGCTCCGACGATCAGAATACTGACCACTAAAAGCACGGTCCCGACAAAGACAGATCGCTGTGTGAACCGCCGGACCGCGATCAAGTAAAGCGTTGCATAGACGGCCGAAAAGACCATCATCTGGCCGAAATCCTTCAAAAGAAAGAACGGGACGAAGGGAAGCGCCGCCATAAAGACCAGCGGGACAACGTCCTTTGCCCGCGGAAGTCCCCAATAGGTCCGTGCCAGGTTCTTATAAAGCACCGCAAGAATGGCGGCAAAGCCGATCAGGAACGGGATCTTTGCGGGTTCCCAAGGTGTCATGTTGCCGATCGATTTGCCTGCCCGCGAGGTGACCGCCGCAACGATCAAAGGCCCGAGAGTAAGCAGCACTATCAGAAAGCCGTTGTTCTGGAGGAACTCGAGCACCTTTTCATTTCTCAACAGTAGGATCGCTGCGATCAGCCCGAATAGTCCAAGCAGCGGGTTGATGGTCTTTCCCGAAAAAAGCACTGCTGTCAGCGTTTCTTCCGAAGGCCGCGGCGTCTCCTTTGAGAGGTCGACCGGCGAGGGCGGCGTTGCCGGAAGTCCCATTATCTGCTTCTTTTCGGCACTATAGTTTTCCTGAATATAGTGCATCTGCAACGTCCGGATCTTCGCCTCGCGGGCCGCCGCACGGTCCTGCCGTGAGATGTATTCGGGGTCGCTAAAGAGCCGGTATTGGACGGTTAGGCCGATCGAAAAAAGCAGGACCGCAGACGTGTAAATGGTCCAGTTTCCGCTGAATTTGAACGCGTGCTTCAGGACGATCGGAAGCAAAGCAAGTATGGCCAGAAGTCCGATGTTCCGGACTCCGGAGTAAAACGAGGTCTCGTAGCCGCGGATCAGGCCGCCGTAGTAGATCGAGTAATGCGAAATGGCCGTGATCGCTACGATCAGCAGCAAAATGAAAACGTGTGACGATGTCCTGTTCTTCATTGCTGCCTCCTTCGCGGTGCCGGTGTCCGTGCGGGCGTTTTTGCCGGAGCCTTTGGCTTGTATTGGTCGCCGAGCAGTCCGCGGTCCCGAGCCTTGAGGATGACGTTTGCCGCGATCGGGGCAGCGGTACGTGAGCCGTAGCCGCCGCCTTCAACGACGACCGCGATCGCAAGGGTTGGCCGTTCGAGCGGGGCGATGCTGATGAACCAGCTATCGGAACGTGTGTACGTGGCCGGCACCTCATATTCCTCAAGCTGTCCGGCCGCGTTTCGCCGCTGCTTTTTTATCGTCCTTAGCTTTCCGGTCTTTTCATCGTAAAGCGGTGTTTCCTTTTCGGCCGTGCCGGTCTTTCCGCCGGTTCGGATCCCGGTCCCGGCGAGCTTTGAGGAGATGACCGTGCCGGTGCCGCCCGGTTCTTCGGTCACGGTCGCCATTATCTGGCGGAGAGCGGCCGCCTGCTGCGGTGAAACGACTTGCGAAAAGGCTTCGGGTTGGCGGTCGTATTCGATCCGCGGCTTCATCAGCTTGCCTTCCATGTTTCCGGCGACCGCCGCGATCATTGCCATCTGAAGCGGCGTCATCTGGCCCGCGTAGCCTTGTCCAATGCCCTCAAGCCCGATGTCGAATGCCGAAATATCCTTGCCGGTAACTATGGTCGAACGGATCGGCGCGATGGCATTGGCGATAGCAGAATTGCTCGTGTTGAAGACCGCGGGGAAGAATTTCGCAACGAGTGCCTGCTGCGGTGTTTCGACCGGTTCGATGCCGACCATCCGGGCCGTTTCGGCGATCTGTTCGCGGCCGAGCGAGATGGCAAGCTGGGCGAAATATTGGTTGCTTGAGACCTTGAACGCGTTGATGATGTCCTTTTCCTGGCAGCCGCCGGCGCATGCTCCGCTGACGTTCATTCCATCACGCTTCTGGCTCGAATCGACGATCGGAAGCGAGCCGCGGGTCGGCCGAAAGCCATCTGCGTAGCTGGTAAAGATCGAATTCTGTTTGCCGGCACGGAAAGCCGAAATTACGGTGAACAGTTTGAAGGTCGAGCCCGGAACGTAGAATTCGCGGGTCGCACGGTTCAAAAGCGGCTTGTTCCGCTTGTCGCCCTCGAGCTTCAGATATGTCTCGAGGTCCTGCGTTTCCGCGAGGCTGTATGAAGGGTTCGAATACATCGCGAGGATGTCGCCATTTTGCGGATTCAGGACGACGATCGCACCGTTGCGTCCGTCTAATTGGCGGGCGATGAACTCCTGCAGCTCACGGTCGATGGTCAGCCGGACGTCCTTGTTCTCGTCCTCTTTGACCTTGATCTTCGTGAAAACCTCGAAGGATTCGGGCATCGGATCAACGGTCCGCTGATAGATCGTGCGTTCAAGCCCCGGCGTTCCGCGCTCGGTGCCGAGCAAATGGGCCATTTCGCGTTCAAGTGAAAACGCCCGGCGGATATCGCCATCCGGCCCGGTCTTGTAATAGGCGAGTGCGTTCGAGAGTTCTCCTGTGCGGTCGAACATCCAACCGCGGAGATTCGCTGCCGACGTCCTGCGATTTCTAAGATCTTTGTAAGCGAGAGCCTGATATTGTTCGTTCGCGTCGCCGGCGAAATATGTCCAATAGACCTGGAAGCCGAAGACCGAAAAGGCGAGAACAGCAAAGACCACCTGCCAAACACGGATGCTTCGATTCGCGATCGTCGTCGTCAACCGGCGGACGACCTCACGAGGGAGTCCGATCTCAAAGGGAAGCTCGCGGCGGCGGAAATGATCAATGAAGGTCAGGATTAGGAAGCCGATCAGAACCCCGACGCCGACGATGTAGAGAAGAGTCAGCCCCGCGGGCGTGCGCTCGATCACCTGCGAGCCGAAGAGTGACTCCCACGAGAGTGAGCTAAGGTCAAATTGCAGCAAAAGCGATAAAAACATCGTACCGTAAGTTGCCGTGATCAAGTCTTTTGTTCAACGCCGGTGTCAAGGCTGAAAGCCTCAGTCACGGCCGGTGCCTCGCTCGGGGCGGGCTTGATCTCCGCAGGCCGTTCGAGCACTTTGATCGCTGCCTTGACCGAGCCAAAACCCAGTTCATCGCCCGGTTTTACGGGCGTTGCCTTGCCATACGAGATACGCGTGCCGTTGACGAAAGTTCCGTTGGTCGAGCCCGTATCGGCGATCGAGAGATTCATCTCGCCGTCGCAAACGAGCGAAGCGTGAAACTTCGAAACGCTCGTGTGCCCGAGTGCGATATCGTTCTCGCCGGTGCGGCCGATCGAAAGACGAGCACCGGGCGAGATCGGAGCACGCTTGGTGTTCGTCGCTCCGTCAATGGCGAACGTCATAACGAGTGTCGCGGCCCGTGCCTGAGCTTCGGGTAATTCGCCTTCGACCTTGACCGAAGCAGCCGAGTCGGCCCCGACGATGGTTGCCGCCCGTTCTTCGTCGTCCGCGTCGTGCTCCTCAAAACTTACGACCAAGCGGACGCCCGATGTGAAATAATCAGGCCGCACCTGAACCGAGAGCGGAGCCGCAGTGCAGTAATGCCGGTCATTGATATGATCGATCGCAGCTACGGTCAGCTCATCGGTCAGCTTCTTGATCGACTCCTCAGAATCGGTCGAGAACTTGTCCCATTGCATTCTGAGCTCGATGAAATGCGGCACAAGCCGACGGCCGCCCGTGCCCGTCGTTGCGTGTTCATCTAGCAAACTCCGCAGCCGGTCGGCCAATTCGCTGGTCGCAAGCGAACTTGAAGGCCGCCATCCACGCCCGGTCACCCGGTCGAAAATATCACCGACCTTTGTCAGGACGCCCTGTACAAGTCTGTCCGGTTCTGTCTTTTTTGCTCCGATGGCCATCAGTGATCAGCGAGCCCGATTGTCCGTCGCCAAGTTTACTTTACGAACGTGTCTCTGAAAAAGCTCAAGTTTTCTTTGTTCACGCGTTCTATGCTCTATAGAACGAGGATCGTGGCATTGCTTGCCGGCCGCGCGTTCGGAAAATCGAACTTTGAGCTTATAATAACGTAATTTTGTTACAGCCGGGGCATTCGTCTTTCACATCTAAGCGGCTTGGCCCGGGAGAAGATGTCGGAACTTAGACTGGTAAATTCAAGGCTCGATAAACGCTACGAGATCACCGAACGGCTCGGCCGCGGCAGCTATGCCGAGATCTTCCTGGCGACCGATACGATTGCAGCTCCGAATTCTCCGCACCGGCAGGTCGTGATAAAAGTGCTTAACGTCTTTCTTCAAAACGACGTGGATGACGACCTTGAGCGGACATTGGTCGAGAATTTTCAGAACGAAGCCATTGCCCTTGACCGCGTCCGCCACCCGAACATCATCAGCCGGCTTGGGCACGGAACCGCCCGCGACCTGGACGGCCGAATGTTCCATTACCTCGTGCTCGAATATATGTCCGGCGGCGATCTGCACAAGGTCTGCCGCGAGCGGACGCTTGAGCTTTCCGAAGCGATCAGCTACCTCGAACAGGTCTCGGCCGGGCTTCGCCATGCCCATGCGAAAGGCGTTATCCATCGCGACATAAAGCCGCAGAACCTGCTTCTGAGCGGCGACCTGAAAGTCGTCAAGATCGCCGACTTCGGCGTCGCTCGCGTCCACGCGACCGATGCGCCGATAACCCGCGTCGGGACGAACATTTACGCACCGCCCGAGCACAGCCCCTTTTATGCGGGCAAGGAAGGGAACCGGCCGGCATCCAGCCTGACGCCTGCCGCGGACGTTTATTCGCTTGCCAAGACCTTCTACACGCTGGCGACCGGCGAGGCCCCGCGTTTTTATGCGAACGAGCCGATCACCGATCTGCCGATGCAGGTTCGAAGCGAGCCCTGGGCCGAAGAGCTGAAACGCGTACTTCGCCGCGCGACCGACGACGACCTCGCACTTCGCCACCAAAGCGTCGATGAACTCTGGGCCGACCTCGAAGACGTACGCCGATTGGCGTTCGGCGGCGAGACCGAGACCCGAGTCCGGCCAAAGCTCCATACAATCCCGCAGCCGCAGATCGCTCTCGGCTATTCGCCGAATGCCCCGACGAAGCCGGATTTCGACACCACGCGTGACCTCCGCAAGCGAATGCCGCTAATGCCGGAACGGCGTGCGCCGATCGCGGTCGCCGATCAGCCGCGGATCGATGAACCGATCGCAAACGGCAATGGCGGCCCGCTTAACCTGCCGAACGGCCGTTTTTCGGTCGATCTCGATGCTCCGCCCGCGGTGGACAAGGCCTCAACTAAACGGAGGGCGCGAAACTTCCGCAAGGCCGTACTTATCGGCGTTGTTCTATTATTTTTTGGCGGCGGTCTCTATGGGACGAGCGTTTACTTGCAGGGGCTTGGGCTGATACCCTCGTTTCAGAGTCAGCTGGCCTCGGGTCCTGTTGGGATCACGAATACCGACGTGAATCTCCGCGAGGGGCCGAGTGCCAACACCGCGATCATCGGGCTCGTAACCCGCGGTTCTGAGGTTCGGGTATTGAAGCGAGAGAACAATTGGTATCAGGTCGAGATCGTCAAACAAGGCAGGGAAAGGCAGGGCGAACTTGCCGCCGGTAAGGGGTGGATGAACGGCCGGTTCGTTGACGTAAAATAAAGGGAAACGAGGTAAAAGCTTGGGAGTACTCGAAAAAGTCAGACGTTGGATCGACGGTGAATCCGCAGAACTGGTCCTTGAAGAAGCGGCTCGCAACGCGCAGGTCAAGCCGCGGAGTGAGGCGGAGGAATTTGTCGTAGCGGTCGCACGCGAGATCGAGGCAATAATTCAACGTGAAATGCTGCCGCTGCCCCAAGGGACCACGATAATTCCGACCGAATACAACGTCTTCCTCAGCGAAGCCGACGACAAGGAATGGCACGGCATCAAGCGTCGCGGGCTTGAGCAGGGCCTTTACCACATCCTCGCTGAGCGTGCCCGCGAGATAGCCGGAAAGAAGAAGCTTGAGACACGTTCGTTCGTAATCCAGCTTAGGGTCGATGGCACCCTCGAAAAGGGCAAAGTCCGCGTAATGCATAGCTGGGAAGACTCCGAATCGTCGAAGACCGGTGTGCTTAAACGGCTGCAGGCTTTGGATACGAACCCGTCGCTGGGCCAAATAAAGGAACGAACCTCTCAACCGCAGCAACCGCCGGCACCGGCCTACGTCCCGCCGAAACCTGTGAACGCGCCGCCCGCCGCGCCTGCGAAAATGCCGCCGGTCGTCCGCTCGGAAGAGGGCGAGGTGATGACCAGCGTCCGCCCGCGTGCGACCGAGCTTTACATGCTTGAGATCTGGCGTGGCGGCGTTCGGCAAAGCGTTCTGCCGATCTTCAGCCCCGAGGTGACCGTCGGCCGAGGCTCGCGGTCGCGGCCGGTCGATGTGGCTTTGCCCGGCGATGTTGAGGTCAGCCGCCAGCATCTTAAGGTAGCGACCGACGGCCAGGGCAAGTTCTGGGCGATAAATTTAGGGAAGAATCCGGCCTCGATCGGTGGCTTCGAACTGCCCGAGGGGCAACGGGTTCCGCTGACTCCGGGAACTAACCTGGTGGTCTGCAGTTACGTTCTTAGGGTGCAACCAAAGGCCTAAAGTAGTACCTGAGATGCGGAAAATGGATATTGCCGTAACTCAATATGCAACAGTAAGTTAGCTAGTCCCTGTTCAGCATGTGCTTTCATAGCTCCGTTCGGTGAAAGCCGTTGTGCCGTCACCTCCAACTCGTCCCGATCGAGAACCAACGGGGCCTTGCCGGGCCAGATCAACACGTCCAACTCAAGGTCAACAAAGCTTAAAGTGTTTCCTGAAATTTCGGGAGGCAAAGAGACGTTGCAATACCAATTCCGGAACCTTCCGTTCGGCTCGGTAAAGGCGAAAATGTTGTACGGCCGGTCAAGCCAGAAATACTCGACCGAAACCGTTCCTTTCTCGACCAGGCCGAGCGTTTCATGCTCGACATCTCGCTCGAAATGGCCTTTAAGCTCGATGAGTTCGCCCTCGGCCCTGATCAAATCGCAGGACCAGCTCCGGCGGACGCCTCGATCCCATTCAAGCGAAACGACCTCGATCCTGTCGCCGGGGCTCATTGTTCGGCCGGCGGGCGGACGACCATCACCGAACACGGCGCATGGTGAACTACCGACTGTGAAACCGAGCCGAGCAGCAGCCGCTCCCAACGGCTATAACCGTGCGAGCCGACGACGATCAAGTCCGAGCCCCATTCTTCCGCGGTTTCAACTATCCGGCTTTCCGGCGAACCGAAGAGAACATCGCTTGTCACCGTCAGGTTCTTGCAGATGCCCTCAAGCCTTTCGCAGGTTTCAGAAAGCACCTTCTCGGCGTGCTCGCGGGCGGTTTTTTCCATTTCGGTCGTGTCGGGAAGATATCCGCCGTAGATATCGATGGCCATCGGCACCGCCATATCGACGACGCTGACGATCTTCATTTCGTCGCCTGACTTGAACGAAAAATTCTTGAGCATATCGATCGCGGCTTGGCTTTGTGCCGAACCGTCGGTCGCTAAAAGTATCTTCATCGCTTTTCCTCCGTGGGTCGCGGATCCTGCAGGTTTAGGGGAATTCTATACCGAATCGCCGCGGCAATCCAGACCTATTCGTTCGTCTGGTCCGGATCGATGCCAAAATAGTAATTTCGAACCTTGGTCAGAAGGTCAAAAAGGATGTACCGCTCGGTTTCGGTAAACTCGGAAAGAAGCTCTTCTTCGACCTCCAGCCAAACTTCCTCGACCCGTGAGCGGATCGCGTGGCCTTCATCGGTCAGGTAGATTCGCGTTGCCCTTGCATCATCTTCGAGCCGTGTACGGTCCACCAGCCCGACCTCGATCATCCCGTTGAGTATCTTGTTAACGGTCGGCGTCGCCAGGCCGATCTCGCGTGCCAAGTCCACCTGCCGCCGGCCGTCTCGCCGCCAGAGTTCGAAAAGGACGGAGAGCTGTCCCCCGTGGAGCCCGACGCCGGCGAGCCGCTTCTCGAGGTGGGCCTTATGGGCGGTCGCCACCCTCGAAAGCAGGTGGCTTACAGTTTCTTCAAATTTCACTTAGCCCTCTTAAATACAATGATTTGCGGCCTAACTATCTTCGTTTTGCCGGCTAATCAATGATAATTAGCCGGCTAATAATAACTGATTAGTATGCTAATTATCAAATGTTAGCAGGCTACAAGAAGATAGTTGAATCGTGTACGATAGTTTAGTGAACAACTTAGAAAAGCTTAAGGCCGCCAGGCAAACCCTGCTCCGGCTGCACAAATTGTTGATCGATCGGGAAAGGGAATTGATCGAAGGGATCGAGGGGCCGCTGACCCACGGTGCATTTCTCGGAATGCTGCTTAATGACCCGGACTTTCAGTGGCTTCGGCGGTTCTCGTCGGCCATCGCTGAGGTTGATGAACTTCTCGCAGCGAAGGATGGGATTAGCGGAGAAATGGTCGATGCCCAGATCGTAAAGCTGGCCGCGGTGGTCGAGATGGAGACGGATGAATATTTCGCGGCGAAGTATCAGTCGGCTCTGCAGCAAAGCTCCGAGATAGCCGGGCACCACAGCGAATTCGTCGTGCACATCGGAAGATCGGGCAATGAGACCTAATCCTTTGCCTCAACCGGATTGCTAAGCGTACCGATTCTTTCGATCACGACCTCACAAACGTCGCCCGGCTCGAGTTTTGATACGCCGGCCGGCGTCCCGGTCGCTATCAGGTCGCCGGGCATCAGCGTCATCTGGCGTGAGATGTAGCGGACCAAGAATTCGACGGGGAAGACCATCTGCGAAGTTCGGCCGGTTTGCCGAATTTCGCCGTTGACTCGGCATTGTACTTCCACGTCTGACACTACAAGATCGGTCTCGATGTGCGGCCCGATCGGGCAAAACGTATCGAACGACTTGCCGCGCGTGAACTGAACATCTGCCCGCTGTATATCTCTCGCTGTTACATCATTTAAGCACGTAAACCCGAGGATGTACTTGAATACATCTTCGTCGTCCCGGAGGTTCTTTGCCCGTTCTTTCATCACGATCGCAAGCTCGGCTTCGTGCTCTACCCGCTCGGATTGCGGCGGAATAACGATCGGTTCGCCGTTGCGGACAAGCGAAGACGGTGCTTTTAGGAAAAGCAGCGGAGCCTTCGGCACCTCGTTGCCGAGCTCTGCCGCATGGTCGGCATAATTCCTGCCAACGCAAACGATCTTTGAGGGTAAATAGTTGTTTTCGATCTCAAGTCGCATATACAACAGTGCTTAAAGAGCGAGTTGCGTCTGATAACGCAAATGGCAAGCGCATTAAACCTCTTAAAGGTCGCGGTGCTTAAGGCACACGCTCGCTTACCGGATCGCTCGGCCGGCTAACGTTCTTAAATCGATCCGTCGCGGTAACGTAGTAATAATAGGTCTTACCGCTTTCGACCCGCGTATCTTCAAACGTCGTCCGGTCAAGCAGTTCCGGCGATATACGCGTCCATCGGTCTAGCGGCAGGTTCGGATCCTCCGAGCGATAAATCGTATAGCCGATAATGTCGTTTTCCGGATTTGCCGGGAAGAAGATGGAGATCGACGTCGGCGAGGCGGCGATCGTTATCGATTGCGGTGCACTCGGCGGGAAAGTGTCCTTCGGGTTGATCTCTACGATGCTCGACTCCGAACTCTCGACCGATTCGCCGCCTGTGCCTAGCGAAACCGTCCGTACAAAATAGAAATAACGCTTCTCGAATTCGAATGTCGTGTCGCGAAAGTCCGTATCGGCTATCGGGCGCTGATTGAGCAGCTTGGCGGCGGTTTCTCGCGATTCGGAGCGGTAAACGTTGTATCCGATGATGTTCGGCGGTGTGGTTTCGTCGATATTCGCGGCCGGTGCGTCCCAAACTACGCGGATGTCTGGCTGCGAAAGCTCGGTACGGACATTGCCCGGAGCTTTGGCAACCTTCGATGCGGGCTCGAGCAGAAAGAAGTTAGAGAACGCGGCCTTTTGCCCGTTGGCGTTGACGTAACGCACGGCATATCTTAGCCGCACCGGCTGGCCCGCGAACTGAAGCGCATCACGATAGGTGAACTGCTTCAGGCCAAAATCGCTATCCTCGACCTTTAGAGCCGCAACGATGATCGCCCGCGAAGCAAAGTCCTCTTCGCCGATCGACTGCGGTGCCGTGAGCGGCTCTGCAAGCCGGTAAACATCTATTCGGCTGATATTTAGCACGCTCGAAGGCGACTCGTTCCGAGCCGGCATCTGCCACGAGAGTATCACCTCGTTCCCACGCTGAAACCCGCCGATCTCGGCCCGCTGAACGACGCGCTCCTTGGGCGGGAGCGGCGGAGTCCGCTTTCCGCAGCCCGCGGCGAACACACCCGCAAGTCCGATCAGCAATCCGGCCGCGGCTAATGAGCGTTGCCGGCCGAGTGCGGCAAGAAGCGTTGATCGTTCAGCGTTTCGATCTTTCATTTAGAGAATGTAGTTCTGAATGTCTTCGTTCGCGACCAGGCCGCTCAATCGTCCCTCGACATAGGCAGCATCTATGGTCTGGGTCTTTTCTTCAAGTTCGCTGCCCTCAAAGCTTATTTCCTCAAGCAATTTCTCGACCAGAGTGTGCAGCCGCCGTGCGCCGATATTTTCCGTAACCTTGTTGATCTCGGCCGTCATTTCGGCAAGCTTGCGGACTGCATCATCGGTAAAATTGAGCTCAATGCCCTCGGTGCTCAAAAGTGCCTGATACTGCTTGATAAGCGAATTTTTCGGCTGAGTCAGCACGCGTTCCAGGTCATCGACCGTCAGCGATTCCAGCTCGACGCGGATCGGGAAACGGCCCTGCAGTTCGGGAATAAGGTCCGAAGGCTTTGAGACGTGGAACGCACCGGCCGCGATAAAGAGGATATGCTCGGTGCTTATCATGCCGTAGCGGGTGTTAACGTTCGTACCCTCAACGATCGGCAGCAGGTCGCGCTGAACGCCCTCGCGGGATACGTCCGGCCCGCTTGCGGCCTCCCGCCCGGCGATCTTGTCGATCTCGTCAAGAAAAACGATTCCCGAGCTTTGAGCTTTTTCCAGTGCGGAACGGGTCACCTGTTCGCTATCGATCAGCAGTTCCTGCTGCTCGCGGAGAACATATTTGCGGGCCTCGGCGACCTTCATCTTTCGCCGAACGGTCTTGGTCGGGAAGAGGTTGCCGAACATATCCTTTATGTTGACTCCCATCTCTTCCATGCCCTGGCCGCCGATAAAATCGATGGTCGTGTTCGGCCGCTCCTGGGTGTCGATCTCGATCAACCGATCGTCGAGGTCGCCGCGGCGAAGCTGTTCGCGGAGCTTCTCTCGCGTCCGAGTATGCCGGGCTTCGGCCTCCGTGGCATCAGGCGATGATGAATAGCCAAGGTCCGTTCGCGGCAACAGCACATCAAGCAAGACCTCTTCGGTATTTTCCTCGGCTCGCGGCAAAACAGCGTCGTAAGCGGCCTGCTTCGCCATCTCGACCGCGGCATCGGCGAGGTCGCGGATCATGCTTTCAACATCGCGGCCCACGTAGCCGACCTCGGTGAATTTCGACGCCTCGATCTTAACGAACGGCGAATCGGCGATGCGGGCAAGCCGCCGTGCGATCTCCGTCTTTCCGACGCCGGTCGAGCCGATCATCAGGATGTTTTTCGGGAGCACGTCGCGGGCTATTTCGGCCGGGAGTTTCTGTCGGCGGATGCGGTTTCGCAACGCGACCGCGACCGCGCGCTTTGCCGCCGCCTGCCCGACAACGTATTTATCGAGCTCGGCAACGATCTGCCGCGGCGTCATCTCGTCGAGCTTCGGCGTCGCGTTTTTCGGGTCGGTCTCTCCGCTTAGGTAGATCGGCATTTCTTCGTTCGTGGTAATTGTTAAAGCTCCTCGACTATCAGGTTCGAGTTGGTGTAAATGCAAATATCGCCCGCGATCTGCAGCGACTCCTCGGCGATCTCACGTGCCGATAGCGACGTGTGTTTCATCAATGCCCGTGCAGCCGCGAGTGCATAATTGCTGCCCGAACCGACCGCGAGCAGGCCGTCGTCCGAGGCGATGACATCGCCCTTTCCGGATATCAAAAAGGCCGTCTTCTTATCCGCCACGATCATCAATGCTTCCAGATGGCGAAGATAACGGTCGGTCCGCCATTCCTTTGTAAGCTCGATCGCCGCTCGCTCGAGCTGCCCTTGAAATTCATTGAGCTTTGCTTCGAACCGCGTCAAAAGCGTAAAAGCATCGGCCGTCGCTCCGGCAAATCCGGCAAGGATCGTGCCCTCATGAAGCCGCCGGACCTTGCGGGCCGACGCTTTGATCACCGTATCGCCGAGCGTTACCTGACCGTCGCCGGCCATCGCAACGGCGCCTTCGCGTTGGACAAGCAAGATCGTTGTAGAGCGGATGCGCTCATCGCGTCGCTGAACCATACATTGAATCATAAGAGTTGAAACCTAAATGCTCAAATTGACACGGTTTAGGTTTTATCTGAACATTGAAGTTTATATGGAATCACGGCCAAGGATCGGAATAACAACTCGCATCGAACTTGAGACCGGAAGATTTTATCTGGGGCGGCATTATTCCGAAGCCATTTGGGCCGCCGGCGGCGTTCCGGTGATGCTGCCGCTGATAGCAGAGAAAGATTATGTCGACGCGGCCGTTCCGACGCTGGATGGGCTGCTACTGCCGGGCAGCGACACCGACCCCGACCCGGCCCGTTACGGCGAGGAGCCGGCCATCGGGCTAAAGAAAGTGATATTTGAGAAGGACGAGACCGACCGGCTCGCGATACTTGCCGCCGACGAACTCGGCCTGCCGATCTTGGGAATTTGCTTTGGGATGCAGATCCTCAACGTCGTCCGCGGCGGTTCGCTGGTGCAGGACATCCCGAGCCAGGTGACAAATGCTCTAAAGCACGAGCAGGGAATGCCGCTCGAGCGGCTCTCGCACCGCGTTGATATAGAGGAAGACAGCCACCTGGCCGAGATCGCTTCGTCAGAACCGGGCGAAAAGCGGGTGAATTCGCATCATCATCAGTCGGTCAAGGATGTGGGCACGGGGTTGCGGGTTTCCGCCCGAGCCGCGGACGGCGTGGTCGAGGCGGTCGAGGGAATTGACCGAGCGAGATTTCAGGTCGGCGTGCAATGGCACCCAGAATTGTGTTGGACCTTCGACGGATTTTCGCGTCGGCTGTTCCAAAGATTTATCGAAGAATGTGCGAGCCGTCCGTCATTGTCGGGCGAAAAACCTAAAGTGATGTCTCAGTTATCTTAAGTGACACTTTAGATACGCCACAAAGCCCTTATATAGAATAGTTTAGATGTCTCGCTCGTGTATCGGTTTAACTGTCGGGTTCTGACTCTTAAGGTATTAGCTCAGCTAAGAAATGGATAATCCAATCGTCATCGGCATCGCTTCCTGGCTGTTTCCCGGGGCGGGCCACTTTATTCAGATGAAGAACCGCCGCGGCCTGATCATTTCGGCCTCGATCTGGATAATGTTCATCATCGCCATCGCGACCGGCGGGGCTTATTATCCGGGTTTCGAATATCGCGATGGCCAACTTCTTTATTTGCTCAACGCATTCGCAAAGCTCGGCAATGGCCTCGGGGCCGCCATCTCGTTCGTGTTTTCGGTGACGCCTTCGCCGGATGCTGCAGCGAGCGCGACCTTCGAATACGGCGGCCGATTGCTTGAAGCTGCCGGATTGCTCAATTTTTTGGCCATTGTCGATGCCCTTGATATCTACTACGGGAGGAAGAAATGACGCACTTTCTTTTCTTGCTCATCTTCGCTTTTTTCATCTCGGTGCTCTTCGCCGTATTCTCCGATGGGACCGCTCGGGAGCGCGTGATCTACGGATTGAAGTCGTTCCTCCAATTCGTTGTTATCAGCCTCGCCATCGCCTGGCTGCTCTATTTCATTCCTTGGTAAGCCGCGGCTTTAGGAGGGCGATGCCGGATGCCTTTGCACGAATCTGAAAGCATTGTCCTCAAGACCTATAACCTTGCCGAAGCAGACCGCATCGCGCTTTTCCTGACACGCGAGTTCGGTATCGTCCGCGGCGTCGCCAAAGGTGCGAGGCGGCTGCACAGCAAATTCGGCAGTTCGCTCGAGCCGTTCTCGATCGTCCAGCTGGAGTATTTTCAAAAGGATGACCGCGAACTTGTCTCGATCCAGAAGGCGGACCTTGTCATCTCATCTTTCGAAGCCGCGAGCGACCCGCGTTTCCTGAAGGTATTTTCGAGGTCCGCCGACCTGATCACCATTTTCGCCCAGCCGAACCTCCCTTCGCCGCTGCTTTACCGGATGCTGCGGGCTCTCATCTTGATAGCGGCCGAGCGCGATACGGACCTTACCGCCGTCGAACTCTACTTCGAAGTTTGGCTTTTGCGGATCGAGGGATTTCTACCGGATTGGTCCGTTTGCGCTCGCTGCGGTAGGGAATTCGATGCGGTAGAGGCTTCCGAGCTTGACGCCGAAGACCGGCTGCAGTGCACCCGTTGCTCGGTGAAGGGAAGGCGGCCGATCGCCCCGGGCGTTCGGAACACGCTGCTTCGCATTTTGCGTGTATCGCCGGCCGAGTATTTGCGCGAAGCTGAAAGCCATCGCGAGATACTCCGCGAGCTTTCTGCTATCGTATTCAAATTGCTAACGAAGGCGGCCGGCCCGAACCAGACGAAGGCGACCGCACGGGCGAATATCTGAGAAAAGGGATGTCATTCGGACCAAAGATCGCACGATACATCTTAGGGGCCATCGGCCCTTATATCCTTTTCTCATGGCTGCTCTTGAGCGTCGTTCTTTTCATTCAGCAGGCAGGGAAGTTTGCCGAGATCTTCTTTAGCGTCAACCTGCCTTCGGGCCTTGTCTGGCAGCTTGCCGCGGCCCTTTTGCCAAGCGTTATCGCGTTCACATGCCCGATGGCGGTCCTTGTCGGCACGATCATCGGCCTATCGCGGATGCAGGGCGACAGCGAACTCGTCGCCATCCGTGCCGCAGGAATCGGCAATCTGCAGATCGTCGCTCCGATAGCTGTTCTGGGGCTTGCTCTTTCGATATTCGCCCTGATCGTCAATATTTACGGGGTTCCTGCGGCGGCCGGAGCGGTGCGGAACATTGCCATACGGGCGGCGATACTCAAGCTCGAGTCGCCGATCGAACCCGGGACTTTCAATACAGAACTCGCGGGCTTTACGATCTACGCCGGCCGCGGCGATACGGACACGGGCGAATGGCGTGACCTCTTTATTTACGCGGAAGATCCGAAGACGAAAGATGTGCGTCTGATAACGAGCAGCGGAGGCCGCATCGATTCTACCGATGAAGCATCCGAGCTTGTGCTTGAGCAGGCCCGGGCGATCACGCTTGGAAAGGGAACCGAGGGCGAAAAGATCACGGCAGAGAACCTCGGCGACATACGCATCGCGATCCGCACGCGGCGTTCGGAGCTGATCGAGCGACTCAAAAGTGCCGAACTCTCGCCGCAGGAACTCGGCATCGGGGAACTCGTTGATTACGCGAGTGCAAAGGATGGGGCCGAACGCCGCGAAGCCGAGGTGCTCGTCCAAAGGCGATTGTTGCTTTCGTTCGCACCGCTGATCTTCGCATTTCTCGGGGCGGGAATGGTGCTGCGGTTCAACCGCGGCGGCCGCGGCGTCGGCATCTTCCTGGCTCTCGTTACGCTCCTCGGGTTCTATTTGCTCTCGATGGTCTCGGAGCAATTCGCCCGGGCGGGAACGCTGCCGGTGATCAGTGCATCGCTGCTGCCGCTTCTGGGGAGCATCGGGGTCATCGCCTGGCTGTTCGTCAGCCAGCGGATCGCGGGCTCGGGCCTGCGGTTCGACCGGCTTGGCGAGCTGCTCCCGAAGGGCCTTTTCGAACGGAAGGGCGTTCAGCGGTCGAGCATTTTGATGGACCTGACGACCGGGCTTCGCGACTTCGACATCTTCACCAATCTGCTTAAGTATTTCGGACTCACGCTGGCATTTCTAAGTGTATTGTTTTTCGTGTTTACGGCTTTCGAGCTGTGGCGTTTCGCGGCAGGGAAGCCGGGCGGTTTTGCCTTGCTGGGGCAGTATCTTTTCTTTCTCGCTCCCTTTGTTTTTCTTCAGATCGCCCCGTCGGCAGCGATGCTCGCGATACTTTCCACATACGTGATCAAGTCGCGGCAGAACGAGATCGTAGCATGGATCGGATCGGGGCAAAGCATTTATCGTCTATTACTTCCGGCAGTTATCTTCACATTGTTTCTAGGTATTTTGCTGCTCATCTTGTCCGACAGCATCACGCCGCGGGCGAACAAACTCCAGGAAGGACTTCGGCGCCAACTCCGCGAAACAACTACCCGCGTTGTGACCGGTGGCCGTGTCTGGCTGGTCGATCAAGGTCGAGTGCTATCGTTTAGTAATAATAATACTGCGTCTGATAACGATATGGGAAAGATTCCCGATCGAGCTCAAACTCGCACCCTCTCGGATGCATTTCTTCTTGTTCGTGGTGAGGAAGGCAAAGCGCAAACCCTGTACCGTTCGGAAAAAGCAAATTGGGATGGAGGGGAGCTCTCGGCGGAGGGCGAGTGGCGTTCCCTTGCGGTCACAGGCGGTGGTGAGATCAAGCAGGGAACTTCGGCCGAGCGTTTCGCACTTAGTATCGATCCGGTACTCGGGACCGTGCGCAAACCGAGCGAGATGACCTTGTCTGAGATCTCGCAGCAGTCCGAGGTGTCGCGGGCCGAATCAGAAAAACGGAGCCTCGCTGTGGCGTATCACAAACGCATCGGGCTGCTATTTCTCCCGGCCGTTGTAGCCTTCTTTACGGCGCCGTTTGCCATTTCGCTCGGGCGAAAGGGAAAGGTCGTCTCGGTCGGGTATGCCGTCGCGGTCTGGCTGGTCTTTATGGGCGTCTCCGCCATGTTCGATCAGCTCGGGCTTAATGGCTCCGTTCCCGCCTGGTTCGCCGTCTGGGCTCCGATGCTCATCTTCGCTGCGGCCGGCCTCTTTCTTCTCTCCCGCATCCGAACCTGAAAGATTTGCGAAGTTGCGAAGTTTCAGAGTTACAGAGCTGCAGCGTTGCAGGGTTCAGCGTCTGCATTCACCGTTCACCATTCCGCCTACTCACTACTGACTTCTGACTTCTGGCTTCTGGCTTCTGACTACTGCCTTCTCACCTCCTGCACTGCGAATGTGCCTTCGGCGAGATGCGGATGGTGCTGAGCGGCAAGATGAGGCGGGATTCGTCATCGACCCGCGGCTTCATAAATTCGATGGTGTCAGTGGGCTGGATGCCAAACTCGGTCAGCAGCCGATACGCCCGCACGATCTTCGCCCCGCGGCGGCCGTAGTTCCGGAGCGGATACGCATTTCTATCTCCCGGTTTCGCCGGCTGGAGCGCGAGCAGCGAATGCATCGCGTCGTACAAGATCAGGACCGCCTCCGGCGCGCCGATCCGTTCGTGCGTTATCCGGCTCATCGCGATCGCCCCGCGGGCGGTCATCGTCACATAAAGCCCCGACCAATGCGGCGCCACATCTCCCCTCGGCAAGATCTTCCAATCAAGTTCCATAAAACACCCGTCGCAACCCGACTACAAACGTAGCACACATGCAACATCGTTGCAAGCACTCGACATCGATGATCGGGACCAGAGTTCCGAGTTCGGAGTCCAGTTTGAGCGGGCCCACCATCTCGCCGAGCGGAAAAGCTCCGCTTTTCCGATAAGTTCTACTCATTGACCCAAGCGGCTCCGCCGCCGATCCGAGGCACAGCCTCGAAATACTTAAGGCGGCCGACGGCGAAGCCGAGCTTCGCCGCTCTGCGATTCGGCAAGCCGCCCGAACCAGGTCGGCGAAATTCTGAGTTTTCCAAGTTCGTTTGAGCGCTTATAATGTTTTCGAACAATTGCGGTGAATCATCACCGCCGGCGGAGCTTCTTTACCTGATGCCATAAGGCGGTGATTGCGTATGATTTTTCTAATGGGGTTGATCGTCTGTTTGGCTGGGCTTTACGCAGTCATCTTTAACAAGCGATTGGCCCTTTCTACGCTCAAACATCATCCGACGTCGAAGCATAAAAAGATGCTATTGATCAACAGAATTGCTTACATACTTACGGGTAGTGCGATGGCAATCGTGAGTTGGTGGACAATTTTGCGCCACATGAAATAGAGAATCTTATCGGTAGCTGAAATGCCCTTGTCGCGCCTCATCTTAAGAACACCCATCATATCGGTCCGGTTTCCGCCTTTGCGGACGCAGCCTTCGCAAAACGCAGGAGTCGTCGACGACGACTTGATTGATGTAGTCCACATCGCAAGATGTGGGTCGCGGCCGAAATTGAATCATTTTAGCGAAACAAGTTTTCCTCGATGCTTGCTGCCTCTTATCGTTCTTTTGAGCGGCTGCGGTTTCTTTCCCCCGACAGAATCTTTGGAGAGTGAGCGGCGAAAAACCGAGGCCACAAAGGAAGCGATCCGCAACTCGCCGTCGCTGCAGGAGGTAAACCGGGTCTGTGAGTCGCTTCCGAAAACCGATTCCTTCCACCTGATCCTGATGCGCAAGAGCTTTCGCGCTGACGAGGAGTACATCACTTATGGGTATCTCGCTGATGAACCATACGAAAAGGTACGCGATATCTTTGTCGATTTTTTCAACCGCGAGGGTTGGACGGATGTTTACGAACAGCCTGGTATAAACACAATCTCGGTGAGGGGACACAAGGATGGTTTCTCTGCGGGCTTTACCCATGAACCCGTGCACCGCGGCGTCAACTACACCCTGATCTGCCGGCGGATCAAATAGGAAAGGGTGAAAAACCAGTACGAACGATCGACGACGGTACGGACCGTTGATTTGAAAAATGTCTGTTGTTGCGTCGGCGGTCTTTGCGGTGGTTGTCTGTCGTTGTGTCGGACGGCTGTGGCACGCGGGTTGAGAAGACATCGGGCAAGCGAGAAGCGGGCGGTTCGATAAAGTTATTGCCGGCCCTTGACCGAAGTGCCCCCATTTTTGTCACAAGCCCTGATCGAAAAACGCCTTTCGGTCAAACCCACCGACGAACGATGACCCGCCCGCCTGCGATCATTTCGACATGAAAATAACCCATCACCCGGGCGTAAAAACTCTTTGCTGCCTACAATAGAGCCGCAACCAGTACGAATAAACCCTGAAACCGAATTTTCTGGTATGAGGGGTGTGGTTTTGAATATCGATCGAAATTCGAAAGCGTGCGGAGCACGCGGTCATAGCTTTAGCTACATATGGAGCGAAGCGAAATTTGTAGACAGGGCCCACCCCGAAGCCCGAGCGTGTGAAACACGGGACATTCAGCAAAATAGAAAGACTCGGCGTGTGCCAAGCCCCTTCTCACTTCCGTCACTGTCCTCGAAAATCCATTTCGTATGTACGATTCATATTACACGTCGCACCTCGCTCATTTACGGTCGAGGTCAACGCTCCGGTCATTCGCTCTTCGTTTACAACATCTAAAGTGAAATGTATCTCCATCGGTATGCCGCCTTGTTGGCCACCGATGGTTCCTTTATATCCGCAGCTTGCGGTCCGTCTAAATGTGATCGAAGCCTCATCGGCAGACATTCCCTCGGCATACAGAGTTGAGCAGTCCTCGTTAGGGGTAATGGTTCCGTTTACCGTCACTGGCGGCAAAGGGTGTGCAAAAGAAAAACTTCCGGTGCAGGCCATGCGTCCCAAATGATTTTTCACGGTCCATCGGCCATTTTTCGGGCAAATGCAGCTTGACGTCATAGTTGAAAGCACGAAGGTACACTTTACCGATTCGTTTGTATCAACACGAAAGGTCGCTCGTTTGTTGGCGACATCGCCGAGACTGCGGGTCTGGCTCTCGCGATCATCGCAGCGGATCGCGACAAGACTATAACCGGCCTCGACGATCGATGGATCAATGAATGAAAGGGTCGTTGTACGTTGCCCGACCGGCAAATTCGGTGCAGATAAGGTGCGGGCCGCAGCCGGCTCCCCATCTTCGCAACCACCGAGAACGATCTCGCCCGACGGCACGCCCGTAAATCGAAGCCGACCGCCGTTGCAAAGAACAGGCTCCGTCACCACTTCCACTGTTGCGGTTCCAGCCAGAACCTCGCTCTGATGTCCGGGCTCATTATCTGCCGGACTGCTCAATTCCGCGTCGGCGGTTTCAATTAAGGCGAATGCAGCAACTGCGATAAACGAAAGCAGAACCGTGGATATATACAGACCCTTTTTACCGGGTACCGGACCGTAAAAACGCACCATCTGAGTTCCTCCCATTGAATAATTTAGGAAACCCGCCCGATGTTCGAATAGTTTTGCTGTGCCGAACATACTAACAGAATCTTCGGCCGATCGGTCATTTATTTTAGATCTGGCATGATCCA
Source organism: uncultured Chloracidobacterium sp. (assembly GCA_964526245.1). Taxonomy (GTDB): domain Bacteria; phylum Acidobacteriota; class Blastocatellia; order Pyrinomonadales; family Pyrinomonadaceae; genus OLB17. Next base: position 22,840 of record CAZGLZ010000001.1, read on the forward strand.
AGCAAGAATATGGTCGGTGCGGAGTGTGTCCGCTGCGGCTTGCCGCAAAAGATACCCGGCTCACGTGCCAACAGATCGCATCGGCATATCCGCCGGAAAATCGAAAAGGCCCGGCAAAATGCCGAGCCTCTTTTATTCGGTTATTGATCGGAAACAAGAACTAAGCGAACAGCATTAACCTACTCAATCAGGTATCTTGCTAATGCCAGGCCGTTTGATGATTGTCCTACAATCAATATCTTCTCGCACGAACAGCCAGGGTCCAAAATGATGAACATATTTCTTGCCGTGTCATTTTGAAGAATATCGGTCTCGGCTACCCCGTCACCGTCGAAAGTAGAATCCCGAGCCCCATTATCGAAAATCCGCAAAACGGCGAGATCGTTGTTGGTCGAATTTCCGACCGTACCGGCGATAAGAAGCCTGCCATCACCTTGAAAATCTATGCTCCTCGCCTCATCTGACCTCGCGGCATAATCATATACGAGCCTACCCGTGCCATTAAAATCTGGATCAATCACCCCGGAACTGCTTAGCCGGACGATCCCGATGTCCTGGGGCTTCTTGAACGGCGTCACGACACCAGCAGCGACGACCCTGCCGACTGAATCGACCTTGACCGAGTATGCCTGTGCTGTCCACTTCGATCCGAAATTTATCGCTGCAACACCGTTCACCCCGAAACCTGACACGAGGCTGCCGTACGAATCAACTTTTGCCACGGCCATTGCAACGGTTTGTTGATCGATCCTTCTGCTCCCGCCTATCAGGAAATCACTCCCGGACATCGTTATCGGTCCCCAGAACGGAACGCCGGCAGTGCCGTTATTGCCGAACGTTGTATCGACGCTTCCGTCGATATTCAACCGGGTCAGCGAGTTGGATTCGGAGACAATTACTATCCGCTGATCAAATGGCTGAATGACGAGATGGACGGCGGCCCCGGCATTCGATAGCACGGACCCACCGGTGCCGAACGACGTATCAGGCGAACCGTCTGGCAGGCGAAGATCAACCCTTAGGAAATATTTGATTGTCCGCCCTTGCTGTACGGGCCGGCTACCGGCAAGAACGATCCGTTCTTCACCATTTACTATTTGAATGGCCATTGCCACCGGAATGCCATTTGGATGGAACCAGCCAACGTCAACGATGCCGCCGGACCCAAAGGTTGTGTCGAGCGAACCATCAGCATTCACTTTCACCAACTGGCTGCGGGAGAGCGACGCATTACTGACGAGAGCGACGATCTTGCCGTCAGATAACAGAACACCTCCTCGTATGACCACACCACCGCTATTACCAAGAGGTATGTTGACCTTCCCGCCATTGCCAAAGGCCGTATCTAGACACCCTGCCGAGGTGCACGTTTGAGCAACTGCATCGACGTGTAGAAAAAGGATAATGTGGGCGAGTATCAGAATTAACTTAGGGGTGTTTTTCATATATGCTTCCTCCGAAGAATACCACTTAGTTTGCGTGGAGATCGCTCAGGAAATAGATCAGACACAAGGTTAAATTGACATAAACCTTTGAATGTCTGGATCAATTCCAAAATGCAATAAGTGAAGCTCCAGCCGCCGCAAAGAGAGCCAAAAACCAAACAACTCAAGGGCGAAATGGTATATCGTCTTGCGGCAAAAAGAAATACGTAATTTAACGTATTTTAAGGCCTTAACGTTTGACGAATAATACGATAAGTGATACTTTCGTCCGCTCACGGAAAAATCAGCAGCAAAAGAGGTTGGGGAACATGCGAATACGGGACCGGAATTGGCGTAACCTCCTGGAAGCGATCACTCATTTGCACTCAGATCTTTCGCCCGAAACGCTGCCCGAACGTGCGTTAGGGGCCGTCCAGAAGATCATTAGCGGTGACATTGTTGCCTACGATTCGTTTACCGAAGATGGCGTCCACACCGGGGATATCTGGCATGATCCACCGGGCACCATCTCTCCGGAACTTTACGCTGTCTTCAGCAAACTTGCTTCGGAACATCCGTTCGCTCCCTACGTCTTTTCGAGATCATATCGGTTCGCGATGATGACCGCGGACTATGTCTCGCCTTTGGATTTCAAAAATTCTGCCATTTTCAGTGAGTTTTACAAACATTTTCCGGTGCACCACCAGCTACTCGTTCCGATAACGACTGGGCCGGGTACCTTGGTAACTTGCGCTGTAAATCGTCGGGGTAAGAACTTCACAGAAGAAGAGCGGATGATGCTCGACCTGATTGCACCGCATTTAGGAAGTGCCATTCGAAACAGTCGAAAAATGCAGGCCGTTCTGGCAGCTCTTAACGATCTGAGCACAGCACTCGAAACCCGATCATGCGGAATTGTGAGTCTGAACAGCGACTTGAAAGTACTATATATCAGTAGCGTTTGCACGGATCTCCTTCAAAGATATTTAGGAAAAAGCGTGTGTAAAGATGGAAGCCTTCCAGAGTTTCTTATTGGGTGGATAAAGCAGAACGACTTACTGTCGAATGGTGAGTTTCCTCGAGTTCCAATAAACCTTAAACTAGAACTTCCGGGCTCAATTCTTTCAGTGACGTTGATGTTCGATGGGAAAAGTGAGGAGCGGTCACTAATACTTGAAGAATTCAGAGAATTTCGACCCGCGGACCTTCGAACGCTGGGGCTTACAAAGCGGCAAGCTGAGATACTATTTTGGCTTAGTCGAGGCAAGACGGATAAAGACATTGGCGGAATTTTGTGTATCAGTCACCGAACGGTAAACAAACACCTGGAAGCGATCTATTCCCGGCTAGGTGTAGAGACCAGAACGGCGGCTATACAGATCGCGTTGAGTGTTGTTAGGTAGCATATTTAAGTTCTCTTTGAGAATCTCCTGAGCATTTTTCTTTGATATGAGCTTCGGCCCCAAGTTTCGTTGCACAAATAGATAAGGCCCGGCAAAATGCCGAGCCTCTTTACTACTTACGAATCACGATTTACGAACTAGGTTCCTGTCTCCCAGCTGTTCATATACTCGAGCATTTCCGGCGTGAGTTCGTCGATCGAGACGCCCATCGCGCGGAGCTTGAGGGAAGCGATCTCCTGATCGACCTCGGCCGGGAGGACGTGGACGCCCGCACCAAGCTTGCCTTTCTGCTTGACGAGATACTCAGCCGAAAGGGCCTGGTTGGCGAACGACATATCCATTACCGAAGCCGGGTGGCCTTCGGCGGCCGCGAGGTTGATGAGCCGGCCTTCGCCGAGCACGATCACGCTCTTCTTGTCGTCCTTCGAGCGATATTCTTCAACGAACGGACGACGCGTGACCGCGGGCTGAGACATATCACGAAGTGCATCGAGGTTGAGCTCGAGGTCGAAGTGGCCCGAGTTGCAAACGATCGCTCCGTCCTTCATCACCTCGAAGTGTTCCTTGTCAATAACGTGGCGGTTGCCGGTCACCGTGATAAAGAAATCGCCGATCTTGGCGGCTTCCTTCATCGGGAGCACACGCATTCCGTCCATTACCGCTTCTATCGCCTTGATCGGGTCGATCTCGCAGACAACGACGTTGCCGCCCATTCCGCGAGCACGCATCGCGACGCCCTTGCCGCACCAGCCGTAGCCGACGACGACGATGGTCTTACCGGCGAGAAGGATGTTGGTCGCACGGATAACACCATCAAGCGTCGATTGGCCCGTGCCGTAGCGGTTATCGAAGAAATGCTTCGTCTGCGCGTCGTTTACGGCAATCGAAGGGAAGGTGAGCACACCGGCCTTGACCATCGCATTAAGGCGAACGATACCGGTCGTGGTCTCTTCGGTGGTGCCGATCAGGTTGCCGATAAGCTCCGGCTTTTCCTTGATCATCGTCGCCACAACGTCCGATCCGTCATCGATGATCAAGTTCGGATTCGTTTCGAGTGCGGCCTTCACGTGGCTGACGTAGGTCTCTGTCGATTCGCCCTTTATCGCCATCACCGGGATTCCCCAATCGGCAACCAGCGAAGCCGCGACGTCGTCTTGGGTCGAAAGCGGGTTTGAGGCGATCAGAAGAGCCTCGGCACCGCCGGCCTGAAGTGTGCGGGCGAGATTCGCGGTTTCGGTCGTGATGTGTGCACATGCAACGAGCCGGACGCCGGCCAGCGGCTTCTCCTGCTCAAAACGCTCGCGAATCAGGCGAAGCACCGGCATCTCGCGGTCGGCCCATTCGATGCGCTGCTTGCCCTGCGGGGCTAGATTGATGTCTTTAATGTCGTATTGCATTGAGGTTCCGGGGTTAGCCATTTGTTGCAGCTCCTTTTTCCGCGGCAAGCCGGAGAGCTTCCGCCTTGTCGGTCTTTTCCCAGGTGAATTCGTCGTTCGCACGCCCGAAGTGGCCGAAACGGGCCGTTGCCTTGTAAATGGGCCGGCGAAGATCGAGCGTTTCGATGATCGCCTTCGGCGTGAGCGTGAAATTCTCGCGGACGATGTCAGCGATCCGCTCGTCATCGATCGTGCCGGTGCCATGTGTATCGATCAGGACCGAAACCGGCTCGGCAACACCGATCGCGTATGCGAGTTGAACGGTGCAGCGAGACGCGAGGCCAGCGGCAACGACGTTCTTCGCGATGTAGCGAGCCATGTAAGCCGCCGAACGGTCAACCTTCGTCGGATCCTTGCCGGAGAAAGCACCGCCACCGTGCGGTGCGTAACCGCCGTAGGTGTCAACGATGATCTTACGGCCGGTCAAGCCGGCATCGCCCATTGGGCCACCGATAACGAACTTGCCTGTCGGATTGATGTGGTACTTAGTATTGTCGTCAAGAAGCTCGGCCGGAATAACGGGCTTGATCACGTGCTCCATGATGTCGCGGCGAATGTCCTCGATCTCAAGATCCGCGGTTTGTGTCGAGATAACAACTGCCTCAACACGGAACGGCCGGCCGTCGCGGTACTCGATCGAGACCTGCGATTTCCCATCCGGACGAAGGTAGGGAACCGTGCCGTCGCGCCGTACCTGCGAGAGCCTGCGGGTCAGGTTGTGTGCCATCTGGATCGGCATCGGCATCAATTCCGGGGTCTCGTCACATGCAAAGCCGAACATCAGGCCCTGGTCGCCGGCACCGCCGGTGTCAACGCCCTGAGCGATGTCAGGTGACTGCTTACCGATCGCGTCGATGACCGCACAGGTGTTCGAGTCGAAGCCAAACTCGGCATCGTTATAGCCGATCTCATGGACCGTATCGCGAATGATCTTCTTGTAATCAACGTCAGCCGACGTAGTGATCTCACCGGCAACGACGGCCATGCCCGTCGTGACCAACGTCTCACACGCCACTCGGGCCGTCGGATCCTGCTCCAGGATCGAATCTAGAATGGCATCCGAAATATTGTCCGCTATCTTATCCGGGTGACCCTCGGTTACTGATTCCGAAGTAAATAAAAAGTTTCCGTTCCTCAAAATTAAGCTCCTTAACGCTTATAGATTTGGTTATCTGTCATCACAACAAACTAAAAAGTGTAGTCTTTCTCTGCAAAACTGTCAAAGAAAGACACCGTTAACGCAAACAACGGAGCCGGTGATCCTAAGATGCCCGAAGTCGTTTGTTAAATCGGTAACTTTTCAGGATCATCCGCCGTTGGAGAAGCAACTGAGGGAAGGGGTTGATTCGAAGATTCCAGATAGCAGGTGTTCGTACGAATTGGCTGGGCCAACGAAATACGTTGCGTCTGATAATAAGGATTATGTAATAAACTGGAAGGACGATCCGTTGTTAGAACTCGGATCCCTTTACGGCATCAAATGCAGCCTTAAGTGCTTTAAGCACTTCAGTTCGCTTGATCTTTTGTCCTTCACCAAACGCAACCTCGACGCTGAACGAACGATCCGGCGATTCGTATCTATATGCAGGGCCAGCGACGCTCTCGGATCTGGAGGCCGACGATGTTGCCGGGTCATTATCCATTATCGGTCCTGTCTTTGACTCGCCGCGATTTGTCCGTTTCGCTTTGTCTTGATTTGCGGAACGCTTTTCGCCTCCTGCCAACCCATCGAGAAATTCATTCATCGCCGCCTCGTCAAACTGACGGGCGACCTCAAGTAGTGCGGACTTTGTCGTGACGTTAAGCGCTTTACACCGTTCACGGATCTCGCCAGGCAGTCCCGCGATCGTCAGGAATTCGGTGACCGTTGTACGGCTCTTGCTGATCTTTTTGGAAATCTCTTCTTGGGTGTAGCCGTATCGCTGCTGCAACGCAGCGAGGCCATCGGCTTCTTCCCAGAGATTAAGGTCTTTTCGTTGAAGATTTTCGATCAGGGCGATCTCTGCGACGCCTTGTTCGTCGAGATCCATTTCAATGCATGGAACCTCGGTTAGTCCGGCAAGCTTTGCCGAGCGCCAACGCCTTTCCCCTGCAATTATCATCCAGCGGCCCGTTTTAGAGATCGGCTTGACCAAAAGCGGCTCAAGAACGCCTTTTTCTTTGATAGAGGCCGAGAGCTCTGTGAGGTCGCCGATCTCCGTCCGCGGTTGCTCCGGGTTCGGTTCGATGAGGTCGATCGCTATCTTGCGGCCGATCGTAGCAACAGGTGCTCCTAACGAATCCACATAATGTGCGTCATGCCGCATTTGCACGCCGGTTGGTAGTCCTCTTTTCAACACGTTTAAGCACCTCCTTCGCCAATTCTCGGTATTCCGTAGCCCCAGACGACCGCGGAGCGTAATCAAAGATCGAAAGCTTGTGGGCCGGCGATTCTTCGAGCCGGACGCTCCGCCCGATGAGCGTTTTGAACGTTTTAGGCCCAAAAACAGTTCGAATATGGGCCTCAACGTCGCGGGAAAGCGTTGTCCTACGGTCGAACATCGTCACCAGGACGCCCAAAAGGTCCAGTTCCGGATTCGGCCGCGATCGGACCTTTTCGATCGTTTCGAGAAGGTCGTCAGTTCCCTCCAATGCGAAATATGACGCTTGTATCGGCACTAAAACATATTTTGCAGCCACCAGAGCGTTAACTGTAATGATCCCAAGGGTTGGCGGTGTATCGATCAAGATCAGGTCGTACGATGAGATTATTGGGGCCAGTCTATCTCTGAGTTTGAACGCGGCGTCAAAATCCCCGATCAGCTTCGCTTCCAGTTTTGCCAAATTAATACGAGCCGGAATCAAATGTAACTTATTAACTGATGTCTCGTAAATGAAGTCATTCGGCGATTTATCGGTTTCCGTGAAGAACTCATACGCACCAAGCGATATCCTGTCCGGATCAACGAACGAAAGCGAGGTATTGCTCTGCGGATCAAGGTCGATCAAAAGGACGCGTCTTCCCTTTTCCGCACAGGCGGCTGCTAAATTTATCGCAGTTGTCGTCTTACCGACACCGCCTTTCTGGTTGGTGATAGCAATGATCATTTGATTGGAACCAAGTTAGCCGATGACCTCGGGCCACTCTTCGATCGGTTGATCGCCTTCTTCATCGTCAGCGGGACTGTCGCCGCTCTTGGTCGAGGTGGCCGAAAGTTCAAGGACACGGCTCTCGACAAATATCGGGCAATCTAGCCTCAACGCAAGGGCGATCGCATCCGAAGGGCGAGCGTCGAAAACGACGGGTTGGCCGTCCTCATCTGAGAGTTCGATCCTGGCAAAAAAAGTGTTGTCGACGAGGTCGGTGACAACGACCTTACCCGCGGAGAGTCCGCACGCGATGACTAGGTTTTTCAGAAGGTCATGGGTCATCGGCCGCTGCGGGGCGATCTTTTCGATCTCCAGAGCTATCGCGTTCGCCTCGAAAGCTCCGACCCAGATGGGCAGAACGGTCTCGCTCTCAATACCCTTGAGCACCACTATGGGCGAGTTCGTGTTGGGATCCATAATCAGGGCCCCGATCCGCATTTCGATGAGTTCGGAATTTTCGTTCACGATAGATTAAACAACTTCCCCGTAGAGCGAATTTGCCTTGGCCTGGATAATTCGTACATCGACGATGCTCCCTAGCATATCATCGCTGCCGGGAAAATTCACAACCCGATGGCACGTAGAATGCCCGGAGAGATCCGTCGGCGATTTGGCAGAGCGTTTTTCAGCAAGAACGGACACTGTACGGCCGATGTATCCCTCGAGATGCTTCGCCTGAAGTCGCTTCTGAACGCGTTCGAGCTCAAGGAATCTTCGTGTTTTTTCCTCGGGCGAGACATCATCAGGCATGGCATATGCGGGCGTATCAGGCCTCGGCGAGTATTTAAAGATATAGGCCGTGGCGTATTCGCTGTATTCAAAAAGCTCTACGGTCTGTTCAAAGTCTTCACTGGTCTCGCCCGGAAAGCCAACGATGATATCGGTCGTTATGGCAATGTTCCGCGGCGAGGCTTTGATGCGGTCGATCTTTTTCTTGTAGCTTTCAACCGTGTGCAAACGCCGCATGTCTTTGAGAACTTTGTCGCTTCCCGATTGAACAGGTAGGTGTACCCAGTTGCAGAGATTCTCGTTCTCCTCGATGGCTTCGACAATATCGGCGTTGAAATCTCGCGGGAATGAGGTGTTGAATTTGATCCGTTCGATACCGGTGGCAGCCACAGCCCGCAAAAGCCGCGAGAACGGCGAGCTTCCCTTAAAGCCCTCAAGGCCGGACTCAGTTGACGGACGATAGCTGTTAACGTTTTGCCCGATCAAATGTACCTCCTTCACGCCGTTTCGCTTAAGTTCGAGGACCTGACGGATGATCTCGGAGGCGGTTAGGCTCGTTTCCCTTCCGCGCGAGAAAGGGACGATACAGTACGTGCAAAATTTATTGCAGCCTTCAATTATCGGCACGAAGGCGACCGAGCGCGAGTGCCGTTGGGCATCTGCGACCGACCAATCATAGTTCACTTCCCTTTCGCCGAGGTCTGCGTATCCCGGCCCGTCTGAGAGCACATTCCGGATCGCCTCGTTGACCCGCCCGACCGCCCGCGTGCCTAACACAAAGTCGATCCCGTTGATCTTTTTGAAAAGAGTCTCACCTTCGAGCTGCGCCACGCAGCCCATGACTCCGATGACCGGTTTAGCACCTTCCCGCAGCTTTACTTCGCCAACTCGTGTATAAAGTTTCTGTTCAGCCTTCTCCCGAACAGAGCAGGTATTGATCAGAACGAGGTCCGCAGAATGCTCATCTTCAACCAGCTCAAGGCCTTCCGCGGCCAGCGAGGTGGCAACCCGCTCCGAATCCGAAACATTCATTTGACAGCCGAAAGTTTCAAGGTAGACTTTCTTCATAAACGACCGCAGAAATGGAATACCAACCCCTCGAAAAGAACGATTTTGTCCACCTCCATCTGCACACGGATTATAGCCTTTTGCAGAGCACAATCCAACTAAAACGCCTTTCCGCACAGCTCAAAACGCTCGGTATGAAGGCGTGCGCGATCACCGACAAAGGCAACATGTTCGGTGCGGCGTCGTTCTATCGCGAAATGCGATACGCGGGTATTAAACCGATACTTGGTTACGAGGCTTCGGTCGTTCCGGGAAGCCGTTTTTCTCGGTCACTGGCAGTCGAAGCAGGCGAGCTTGCCTATTATGAACTAGTTCTCCTAGCAAAGAATTACCAGGGCTATTTGAATCTCTCGTACATCGCCTCAAAAGCCTATACAGACCGGGCCGGCGAGGGTGGTGCCAAGGTCGATCTTGATCTTTTACGAGAAAAAAGCACCGATCTTTTTCTTTTGACCGGGGCTCGGGGCTCGGCTCTCTGGCATTACGTTTCGAGCCGGAACGAAGAAAGGGCGGTACAGCATTTAGCACATCTGATCGCCATCTATGGCCGAGAAAATGTCTTTATCCAGATCGAGAAACACGGGATCGTAGAGGACGATGAAATAGCCGAACGCATCGTCGAGGCTGCCGTCGCTGCCGGACTGCAGCTAGTAGCAACGAACAACGTTTTCTACCTCGAGCAGGAGGACGCAAAGGCGCAGGAGGTGCTTCTCTGCATCGGCGCCGGGACGACCCTTAACGATCCGAGCCATCCTTCGCTTCCGAATGACAGCTATTACTTGAAGAGCGCCGAAGAGATGCGTGATCTCTTTGCCGATAAATATCCGGAGGCTCTCGCAAACACGTTAAAGATCGCGGAGATATGCGACATCGAACTTCCTATCGGAGGGTCACTGACCTTGCCGACGTTCCCGATTCCTGCGGATTCCGGCTGCCAAACGCTCGACGAATATTTCGAGAAGGTCGTTCGCGAAGGGTTGGAGCGTCGGAAAAAGGAATTCTTGTATCCGGCTCTCGAAGCGGGTGAGCTTAAGTACCCGATCGAGAAATACGATGAACGCCTGTCGCTCGAGATCGAAACGATCGAGCGAATGGGCTACCCCGGATATTTTCTCATCGTCTGGGATTTCATCCGCTATGCGAAAGAACAACAGATCTCGGTCGGTCCCGGCCGAGGTTCGGCCGCGGGGTCGTTGGTCGCCTATGCTCTAGATATTACCGACGTTGATCCGCTTCAATACGACCTTTTCTTCGAGCGGTTCCTGAATCCTGAGCGGATCTCGATGCCGGATATCGATATCGATTTTTGTATTCGCGGCCGTGGTGAGGTGATCGATCACGTTGTCCGGCTCTACGGACGTGATTCTGTTTGCCAGATCATTACGTTTGGAACAATGGCGTCGAAGGCGGCGATCAAGGACGTCGGACGTGCACTAAGTATGCCGTATGGTGACGTCGAGCGCGTCGCGAAGATGATTCCGCCGCCGTTCCGCGGCCGCATAACGAGTATTTCCAAAGCGCTTGAAGATGTACCGGAGTTAAGAGCTGCAAAGCAGTCCGATCCGAAAGTAGCCGAACTGCTCGATCTCGCCCTAAAGATCGAAGGATGTTCGCGGCATACCTCCGTCCACGCGGCGGGCGTCGTTATTTCGCCGAAGCCGCTTCACGAAATGGTGCCGATCGCGATCTCGGCAAAGAACGAATTGACCAGCCAATATCCAATGGGCGATCTCGAGAAACTCGGGATGCTCAAAATGGATTTTCTCGGCCTGACGACCCTCACGATCATCGATGACTGTCTGAGCAGCCTCCGCGAGCGAACCGGCCGGGAGATCGACTGGCGGAAAGTTTCGCTGAAAGACGAAAAGACGATGAAGATCTTCGGCGACGGAAAGACCGAGGCCGTTTTCCAGTTCGAATCGTCGGGGATGCAGGAGATATGTCGTCGGCTGAAACCGAAGGAACTCGAGGATCTCGCCGCCCTTAACGCACTTTATCGTCCCGGCCCGCTCGATGGCGGCATGGTCGAGGATTTCATCAAGCGGCATCGGGGCGAAAAAGCGGTTGAATACATCGTTCCGGAAATGGAGGACATCCTCAAGAACACGTTTGGTGTCCTCGTTTATCAGGAACAGATCATGCAGATCGCTCAGCGGCTCGCGGGTTATTCGCTTGGCGAAGCAGACATGATGCGCCGGGCAATGGGTAAGAAAAAGCCCGAGGAAATGGCTCCGCACGAGGTGAAATTCATCGGCGGAGCGGTCGAGCGAGGCATCAAGGAGAAAACGGCCCGCGAAATTTTTGACCTGATGGCAAAGTTCGCTGACTACGGCTTTAACCGCAGCCACAGTATCGCCTACGCGATGCTCGCGTTTCAGACCGCTTACCTGAAGGCCCATTATCCGGCCTATTTCTATGCAGCGGTGCTTTCGCACGAATCCGACGACAGTGCAAAAGTATATAAATATTCGAGCGAACTCAGGTCGATGGGGTTACAGCTTCTTCCGCCTGACGTAAATGAAAGCGATGAAGGCTTCACTCCGACCGACGACTCCGTTCGCTTTGGCCTCAGTGCGATCAAGGGGCTCGGAAGCTCATCGGCTAAGGCGATCATTGATGCACGCGGGCAGGAAAAGTTCAGGTCGGTTTTCGATTTTGTCAGCCGCGTCGGCCAGAACGCTGTCAACCGGAAAATGCTGGAAAGCCTTATCGCCGGCGGCGCTTTCGATTCAATGATCATCGAAGGCTTTCAGCCGAACGCATGGAGGGCAAGGCTATTCGCCTCGATTAACGAGATCCTCGCCTTTGGGCAAAGTTCCTGGAACGACAAGCTGCAAGGCCAAACGGGACTGTTTGCCGCATCCGACGTTTCTTCGACACTTGAGACCGATCTCGTCGAAGCGGCTCCATGGACACGAGAAGAAATGTCCGCTCGCGAAAAGGCCGCACTCGGTTTTTACCTTTCCGTGCACCCATTAGATGCTTACGATTCGCGGATGAGTACGGTTGGCGTCACATCGATGGAGGATGTCGGTGCGGCTGCTGTCGGCGGAATGGTATCAGTTGCGGGGATCGTCTCGGGCCTCCTGGTGCGTTGGAGCAAGTCGGGGAATCGATACGCGCAATTTAGGCTCGAGGATCGCACGGGTAATGCAAAGGTCCTCGTTTGGAGCGAATCCTTTACGCGTATCTCGAACATGCTCGCCGATGACGCATTACTCATCATTGATGGCAAGCTTGAGAATAATGACGGTGGCGAGATAACGATCGTGGCGTCTGAGGCCCGATCTTTGCCGGATGTCATCTCTCGGCAGGCTCGAAATCTCGTCGTAACGCTCCCGCGGCGGGCGTTCGATGAAGAAACTTTGAACGATCTTTATGCGATCCTCGCTTCAGATCGTGGCCGGTGTGATGTTACGCTCGTAATGCCCGTCGAAGGCTTTGAACTGACGCTTAAGTCGCCGCCGCTCCAGGTCCAAGGCTCAAAGCGGCTCGAGGAACAGCTTAAATCACTCGGCTGTTCCGTACGATGGGACCATTGAGGACCATTCTCTATGACCGAAGTCACGAGTTCATCAACAGCATTCGCTCGCGTGCTAAACGCCCGTGATCCCGATCGTCCTTACGCATTAGACATATTCAACGGTGTCTTTACTGATTTTGTCGAGATCCATGGCGATCGGCGTTATGCGGACGACAAGGCCCTGGTCTGCGGCTTTGCCAAACTCGATGGTGCCGAGGTTGCGGTCATTGGGCAGCAAAAGGGCCGCGACACCAAGCAGCGGCAGGTGAGAAATTTCGGCATGCCGAAGCCGGAGGGGTACCGGAAGGCACTGCGGGTGATGAGGATGGCCGAAAAGTTCGGACGCCCGATCGTCACATTTATCGATACTCCAGGGGCCTATCCCGGGATCGATGCGGAAGAACGCGGACAGGCCGAAGCTATCGCATTTAACCTACGCGAGATGGCGGGGCTTCGTGTCCCGATAATTGTCGTAGTGGTCGGTGAAGGCGGTTCGGGCGGTGCCCTCGCGATCGGTATCGGCGACCGAGTCTTGATGATGGAAAATGCGGTCTATTCCGTCATTTCGCCAGAAGGCTGCGCCGCGATTTTGTGGAAAGATTCAGCGATGGCCGACCGTGCGGCCGAAAGCCTGAAGCTTACTGCGAAGGATCTCCTAGGCTTTGGCTTGATCGATGACATCGTCGAGGAACGAACTGCCTGGAAGATCGATCGTGAAGACTCCGACAAGCAAAACTTTGAAGAAGTTGGCCGGGAACTCCGCGAGGTTCTGTCAAAGCATTTACGCGAGCTTCGGTCGCTCAGCCCGGAGGATCTGATATTGAGGCGTTTCCAGAAGTTCCGGAAAATGGGCGTCTGGCTTGGATAATGAAAGGGCTGCGATCAGTTGTCGCAGCCCTTTTCAGTTCCTTGATTGGAAAGGCCTAGAACGGAATGTCGTCGTCGGTCGAGGCGGCCCGGGCGGGCGCAGCGGACGACGATGACGACGCCGGCTCAGATGGCCCGGCGAATTCCGGCTCCGATCCGCCGCGATCACCGGACGAATCGCCCCTCGATCCGATGAAACGCATATCTGTGCCGTTCACTTGAAGCGTTTGCCGGGTATTTCCGTCTCGGTCGGTCCATTCTTCCAGGCTAACGCGGCCTTCGATATAAACCTGGCTTCCCTTTTTAAGGTATTTAGCCGCATTTTCGGCTTGATTTCGCCAAAGCGTTACACGAAACCACGTCGGGACGTCCTGCCACTCACCCGATTTATCGCGTTTTCTATCATTGGTAGCGATCGAAAAGTCGCAAACTGCGTCGCCCTGGGGGGTATATCGAAGTTCCGGGTCACGACCCAAGTACCCGACAAGGATAATTTTGTTGAAAGACATACTGCTGTGGAGTTCCTCCTTGGGAATTTTACGTAAATTTGTTGGAAACTTTCGGGATATTACATTCATCATTCTATCGCGGTCAAGGTGCACGTGCTAAAATTCTCGTTTTCGAAGTACCGCGGTCGCATGGCGTCAGACAATTACTCATTTCGGGGTCCTCACATTTCGATCTTGTTCCGACATCTTCTAACCGTTGCTCTTGCAGTATCGCTCGTCCCCGGCATCTTCGGGCAGCAATCCGGCGAACAGACACCCTACACCTTATGTTCGACCTACGTTTCGGGTAGCGGAGGTGTCGTTGCGGTGGCAGCGTCTGCAAGCGGCGTCGCGGTCGGCGAGAAGGGAGGCCGGATTCGCCTGTTAAGCGGCGACACGCTTGAAGCGGTCTGGTCTGCTGAGGTCGGCGGTGAGGTCGTCTCGAACCTGCTGGTAGCCGGCAATTTAGTTTATGCGGTTGTAAATTCGGCGTCTAACGAGCCAAGTTCAAAGCTTCGTGTCTTAAGCCTTGAAACTGGACTGATCCGGAGAACGCATGAGCTCGCTTCGGATCGTTCATTCTTTCTGGCGAGTGCAGGTGATGCGGTTGTGAGCGTCCCGGCAAGCTCCGCGCCACTGGTCTTTAGCCCGATAGAAGGATCTAAGCCCGCAGTTGTCGAGGCGTGGTCGGAAGGCGATTCATTTCTCTTCGCGGACAATGAGCGGATTCTTCTGGCATCCGCAAACGGGCGAGCGAAGCTTGCCTCGTTACAAACCGGTGCCATCCTTTCTGAAAAAGCGGGCTCCGACGGCAAGGTAGCTATCGCGGTTGTTACCGCGGATGGGCGATCGGTGGTCGGGACCGAGAGCGGCGAGATTCGAGCGGAGGCAATAGAAGCGAACGGACGCTTCTGGACATTCAAGACAGGTGGCGCGATCGTTTATCTCAAAAGCTTTGACGGAAAGATACTCGCCGCGTCGAATGATAATTTTCTCTACTTACTTAGCGAGGACAGTGGACGGGTCATTTGGCGCAGCCGCCTTCCCGGCCGGCCTTCGACCGGAGCCTTGCTGACGACCGGATCAGCAGCCGTCGCTGTGCTTGGGGAAGAACGGTTGCTATTGATCGATATTTCAAGCGGGAAGGTTTCGAACACGGTCGCGCTCGAAGCGGATGAGGAAATTCAACCGGGCGGGATATTTGTCGGCATCGGCGGCAAGTTGGTGTTGCACACGACGCGCGGAATCAAAGCCTTCGCAGCGAACGGAAGCTGCAGAAAGCAAAATTAAGGGCGGGGTAGCTCCCCGCCCTCGGTGATTGAAACTGTATTTAATGAGATGTCGCGTGATCGTTCATGATCGCGTGGATCTCATCCTTAATCATTAGCTTTTTCTTTTTCAGGGTTGATTCTTCGAACTGTTCGTCGTCGCTGGGAAAGGTGATCGCTGCAAGCTCATCGAGGCGTTTTTCGTAGCTCTGGTGTTGGTGCACTAGATCCCGGAAAGCTGCGTTCGTTTTCAGTAGTTCGTCACGCACCGGATCAGGAGTTGAAAGGTCCATGGCACTTTTCCTCACTTATCAAAAGATTTACACTTTCGGCGTTTAGATATTCATTTCACCTTCGGTGTAAACAGAATATTAACCCACATCGGGTGCGATTTACAAGAAGAACATTTTCATGCTTGCCTGGGCAAGCGGCACTTTGTTTTGAAGTGGTTGGGTCGGCTGCATCAGTTGATCGTTTCTCTAAGGTCTGAAGCGCTTTTCAGCTTCGTGAGGACCTTTTCGGCATCTGCCCCGAACAAGATCGCGTCCTCAGTTGGGTCTCGATAATAGGCCCGCCGAACGGCTTGCTCATGAAATCCATAGCGACGATAAAACGCAACTGCAGAATGATTTGACGCCCTAACCTCAAGTAATACCTTAGAATCGGGACCAGTTGGTATCATCTCAAGGGCTGTGGCGAGCAATCGCCGGCCTATACTCTTTCGCTTGAAACGGGGACCAACTGCAATATTCAAGATCTCGACATCGACTGCGTCACCCGAAGCACATAATAGTTGGACGAGGATAAAGCCGACGACATTCACGGCGTTCTCGCGAGCAGCCAGGAGCAATCGATCCCTGGAATTCGCGGCTTCAGCGTAATCATCTCGGCTCCAAAGGGCCAACCCGGACAGGTCCGCAAGGCCGACTATGGCATCGACATCAGCCTCGGATGCCTTAGTAATCAGAAGCATTCAGAAAAGTCCTCGGGAACGAGCCGGATTCTGCAAATAGATCGGCGAAAGGTTGGTGCTCGCGAAACTTGAGTCCGCGGCTCGGCCGACGACAACTGCTAAGTTTAGTCCGGTATCATTAACTTCACTCCCGATCTTTCGCAGCTCGGGCATTAACTCCATCGGGGCGATCATGGTTACAGCAGGCGAAACAATATCGAGGATCTCGCCGACATCAGCGATCTGAGGTGAAGTATCGGACGCGAAAAGATATGCACGGTCGTTCTTACCAACCGGAACCACCGCGGCCCGGCCGGCCTTGTCGCTTAAGGAAAGCATCGCAGGCAGCAGCGGGACGCCGACCACCTCGCATTTCAATGCTTTTGAAAGCCCAAGAGCAGATGCGATGCCTATCCGGAGTCCGGTGAAGCTGCCGGGGCCAAGCGATACAGCGATCCGACCGATGTCGCGCGCGATGGCGTTCGCTTCATGTAGCAGGGCCTCGACTGCGGGCAATAGATCCTCGGAACGCGATGTACTTCCCTCACCAATGTGGCCTGCGACGCGGCCATCGCCATCGAACAAAGCAATACTGCCTCCGGCGATGCCGGTCTCAAGACATAACGTGAGCGAGTGTTTTGGTGTATCTGACATTCACTGGCGTAGGCGAGCCTTTGCAAGATCGACGAAGCGTCGGATACTCGGCGGGATCCGTTTGGCTATACTGCCAAGCTGATACCAAATACGCGGGCGGTCGTCGAACTCGCCTTCCATGTCGATTGTCGCCGTGATGGGGTTCGGGGGCAAGCGCTTCCGGATCTGCTCGATGAACATCCGAGGTTTGCGGTAGGCGATGCGGAGCGGAATAAGCCGGACTTCACGTGCCCATTCCCTTTCAACCGTTCTTATTATCCAGTTTGGGATATCCTTCGCCTCTTCGGCAAAAGGAAGGTCTTCGATCTCAAGCCCGAGATATTTATGGGCAAGTCCGATGGTAGTGATCACCCATTTACGCCGGGTCGGGCTGACGACATCAAGGCACTTGTTCCAATCAAAATCCGCCGGGCGATTCGCCACCGCGTAATAAATATCCCAAAGCCGCTCCTTGAACTCCCCACCATCCGTCAGCCAATGAACAGCCGTAATCCGAAGATGATCTTCAGGACACGGAAAGAACACCGGGTGAAGATAGTCGTTAACCTGTTCGCAGCGGTCGTATAAATCCGTCCACGAGAGCGTGTCAAGATGTCGGAGACCGATATGAAGATCGATGCCTACGGATTTGATCTGAAGGAGGTCATCTGGGGTTAGCTTTTCAGCAACTACATCAGATAACACAAAATCGAAATCAGAATAGTAACGTGTACGTTCGGTTGGATAGAAACGAGAAGCGGCCTCGCCTTTGATCAAAATGTGCTCATTCCCAACAACGGCATGGATAGCATTGATTGCCGAATTTAATCGAAGAAGATTGACCTCTTCATAAACCCGTTCCCACTTGCCAGCCATATTCCTTGTGGACCATCCGTAGGCAAAGAGAAGGGCGGTCAAACCCCGCCCTTCCCACCATACACACTTTGTTCTACTGACACACCCCAGGAGGTTCTGCACAAGTGTTAGGACAGGCAGCATTTAGAACACAGTCTTGGGTTTCAGTTGCAACGGTACATTGGCAGGAAGTGTTCGCCATTGCGCTCTTCGGAGCCACGAGCGATGCGACGATCGGCAGTGCGATCATAGAGGCGATACCGATCTTGCGGATGGCATCGCGGCGGCTTTGGCTGGCAAATCTTGGTTCAACCTGAGCTTCGAGAAGCGAGCTTTCATTGAGTTGGTCGATCGCGAGCCAAACGAGGTCGTCATCGACTTTGGTTCCCATCTCGGAGGAAAGAAACTTCGCGATCTCCGGCACGGACGTTTTCCCGTCGCAGGATTGCCAAACGGCCGCTGCTGTCTTATTAAGGCAGTGAGCCTTGTTCGTGTCGAGGTCATATACTAAAACCTCGTCGGGCACTTCCTGAACTACGAGTCCGTTCTTGCGGGCAATTGGATATTGCGGGTTATTCATATCTCCTCCAAGATCAATTCCGAGCGTATCGGAAACAGTTTAACTCTAAGCGGTTAACTCTTTATTACTAAAAGATAAAAGTTCTTCGGCCAGATCCGAGGCCTCGCCTCGCACACCTTTCAGAATTATGGCACGGCTTATCGCCGATTTCAATACCTGAAGCGAAAAATCGGCATCGATCGTCATCGGGATAGTGTGCGGGATCACCTCAATTATCCCATTTCCCGGCGTCAGCCGTTCGGGTTGCCATTTGGCACCCGGCTCATGTCTTGTCAATACAACTGCACCGATCTCGACCGGTTCGGTCGCTGCCCTACCGCCGAGAGTTTCGACCGGGATGCCGTCCTCGCTCCACTTTCTGCCGCCGTTCGTTATCGAAAGCGCCCTCGCAAATGGATGAACGAGCCCATCCGGCGAAAGTACCGCATACTCATCCGAGAAATAGAGCGCACCGTGCTTCACACACTCGGCGACCAATGTGGTCTTTCCTGAACCGCTATTACCCGGAATAAGAATCGCCTTCTTGCCCCACGACACGACCCCTGCATGTACAAAGACGCAATTCTTTGCGAATTGCGATACCTTTATCCGCAGAATTCGCACGAATAGCTCGAGCGTTTCGCGAAGTCCTCCCGAACCCGTAGTGTATTCGCCGACGGACGTAAAATCATAAGT
The DNA here is from genome assembly GCA_964526245.1 of uncultured Chloracidobacterium sp. Classification (GTDB taxonomy): domain Bacteria; phylum Acidobacteriota; class Blastocatellia; order Pyrinomonadales; family Pyrinomonadaceae; genus OLB17. The sequence goes on from CAZGLZ010000001.1 coordinate 41,870, forward strand.
CCCGTCTTTACGTGAGCTTAAAAGGAACTCATGTTCCGCTTTTACCAAAGACGGGTCAATGACCTTACATTTGCCGAGCATTGCCCGGTTCGCAACTTCAAAGAGCTTGTTTCCGAGATCAGCAGAGTCCGCCGTTACCGATACGGAAACGCCGTATGCCTCGAAAGCAAATTTGACATTATCACCTTCGAAAAAACGAACTTCCCCAGAGGGTTGTGCTTCGCTATTCCCGAGTTCTAACATCAAATATTTTGTAAACCTAGCATTTTTGGCTACTTACGTCAACGTTTTTTTGACGCATTAAAAAACAAAATGGTCGAAACCATCAGCATTGACAATAGAGCAAATAGAGCGGCGATTCCAGACCCGCGGACTATTAGGACCCCGGTCAGGGTTGTTGCCGTAGCCAATGCACCGTAAAGTAGCGTGACACTGGCGTGGGACGCTCCGCTGATCACCATTCGCTGATAAAGGTGGCTGCGATGAGCCTTCCATACCTTTTCGCGATTCATGAGTCGCCGGGCGAAGGTAAAGACCGTGTCGAACACAAATGGAAAAACGACGAGCAACGCAAATAGTGGGACGAGCCCTCGCGGTACATTCGGCGTGTTGAAAGCAAGCAATGGCAATGCAGCGAACGCGAAACCGAGGAACGCACTTCCAACGTCACCCATAAAGATCCGTGCCGGGCTCCAGTTCAGCCACAGAAACCCTATTGCCGACCCGCCAATGGACAATGCCAGCCATTTCACTTCATTATCTCCAAAGATAGCAGAGAAAATGACCCAGCCGGCGGCTGCAACCAAAGCCTGAAGCCCTGCAATACCGTCGATGCCGTCCATGAAATTGTAGGCGTTGATCATCCAGAGTATCGCTCCGAACGTCAATGGAACCGCCAGGGGGCCGAGCGAAACCGTGTTTCCCGAAACCGATAAGCTAATCGCGGTAACCGCACCGCTGTCTGCTATTAATAGAGCGGCCGCGATCGAATGAGCGAACAGGCGGACATAAAACGGCAGATCACGCAGATCGTCGATGAAGCTGACCGCAGCTACGAGCACCCCGCCGATCAAGAATCCCCACGAGATCGGATACCCGCCAATGAAGGAACCGGCCAGATACCCGCCTATTACGGTTGCAACAATTCCGATCCCACCCGCACGCGGTACCGGTGACGTATGGGAACTTCTTTCGTTCGGGATATCGAGGACCTGCCGGCGAAGGCCCCAACGGCGCACAAGTTCGACCAGAAAAAAGCCGACTATGGTGCTGACAATTAAGATCAATGCCTCGGTCATCGTGTTTCAATTCGTGCCTGCACGTCTTGTCGGACGGCTTCAAGGATCGGCGTTTGGCCGAGATCAGGAAAAGCTTCCGCGAACGCGGCAGTCGAATAAACATCCTCTGAAAGCCAGGTCTCAATGGAACGGCCGATCCGTCCAAACGGGCCGCCGATCAGCTTTCCCGCCTCAGACGCGATTCGGGCAAAAAGCTCCGGAACTTGGAATCGTGGGACCGCCCGGCCAAGTTCATCCGAGATAGCATTTACGATCTCAGCCATCGATGCCGGCGGAGAAGCGATGTTCAGGATCTGTACTTGCTCCTTGCTCGACTCTGTCAAAAATGATCGACACGCGGCAGAAATATCCCCAACATAAGTAAGGCTCTTTTGATTCTGACCTCGGCCGAGCCACAAAAATCGCCCACGGGCGATCGCATTTACGAGCTTGGCGAAATTGCCTTTACTTCCCTCGCCGACCACAGGCGCCGGCCTCAAGACCAAAAGTGCCGACGAACTCTCTAGGAACTCCTCTTGTGCCGCCAATTCCGCATCCAGCTTGCTCTGAGCGTAAGTGTCTCGAGGTAGCTTTGCGTCGGTCTCCTGTTTCGGCGAACTGCCGTCGCCGCCGCCACCATATACCAGCACTGAGCTCATCAGAATGAATTTCGGTACGGCATATTCCCGAGCTGCCCTTGCTACGTTTCGTGTTCCCTCGACGTTCACATCTCGGTAAACCGAATCCGCCGTTTTGCCAAAGCGGTGAGCAATGCCGGCACAGTGGACGACGCCGTCGAAATTCTCCCCCGAAAAAAACTGATCTACTGCGTCCGCATCGGACACGTCCATTTGGGCAATGTTCGGGATTGTCGGAGAAGTGTTCCGGCAGGTACCAACAACATCGAACCCGGCCGCGGATAGTTCCTCAAAGATCCGTCCGCCGATGAAACCAGTTGCACCAGTGACCAGGATTCGCATGTTCTCAAGCTAGCTCCCGCAAATACGATTCGATCGCGACCTCGGGCGTGTATTTTTCGAGTGCGGCCGATCGGGCACGCTCGCTCATTGCTCCGAGCTCTTGCCGCCGGGCCATGATCTCGTGGATGACCCCGACGACTGCCTCTGGCTGCCCCGGAGGAATATGCCAACCCACGCGCTCTTCCTCGATAACCCGAGCAAGCTCCGAGCCCTCTTCGGTCAAGGCCAGTATCGGCATCCCGGTGGCAAGCGTGTTGTATGTGCGGCTCGGCATCGCGGTTCCCCACATCCCTTCGACAAGCGAGATGATGGCGACGTCGCCCGCATTCAAGAAGATCCGCTGTTGGTCACGCGGCAGCTGCCCTAGGATCGAGACATTCTCGAGCCCCAACGAGCTCACCTCTTCTCGCAACCACGGCAATTTCGCTCCAGATCCCACAAATATAAAATGGATCGGTTCCCCTCTCATCATCTCCGCCGCGGAGACTATCGACTTAATATCGGTTGGATGGCCAATATTTCCGGCGTAAAGAAAAACGAGTTCTTCTTTTACACCAAGTTCTTCGAGCAATTCGTTCTCATCCCTCGGCCGCGGCTCGATGTTGGCCATATCCGCCCAATTCGGGATCACAGCGATCGGCACGTCCAAGCCGGATGTCTTGGCCTCGAGAAGTTCTTTCATATCGCGGCCGACCGCGATGATCTTCGCCGCATGCTTATATAGCCAGCGATTTGCAACGTCGATCGCTCGAACCAGAATAGAACTTCGCTTTGCCCCCGAAACCGCTACCAGAATGTCCGGATAAAGGTCGTGCAGGAGCAGATAGTAGCCTGAGCCCTTCATCAACGCCGCGAAGCCGGTCTGATATGGTAAGCTCGGCGGAGCCGTCACTACAAGCACTTTATCGCCTCGACGAAACTTCGAAAGTGACTTGACGAACATCGTCAGCCCGAGCGTTAGCATGTTGACCAGCCGAAACGCGACAACGTTCTTATCGAGTCGCGTTCCCCAGCAACGAAAGATCTCGACTCCATTTCGTATTTCATGTTTCGGGCCCTTTTGGCCTTTCGATGCATAATTGGGCTGACCGCAAATGAACTTCACATCGAAATGGCCGGCAAGGCCCTCAGCGGTTTGCGTCATGTAATGACCGGTCGCATTCTCCTCCGGATAATAGAGCTCACAGACGATCCAGAGCCGCTGCTTCGCATTCTGAGATGGTTTGTCGTTCAGATCACCGCTCATTTTTCGCGATCATGTATTCAAGCGTTCTTGCCATTGCGGCCTCATGGTCGGGCCTTGCGAGCCATTCCTCTGCCATCTCCCGAGCCGCGAGCGACATCGAGCGATATTCGTCTTGTTCCATCGCGATAGCCGAGGCGATAGCCGCTTGCCATCCCTTTTCCTCGCTGAGCTGGATCACAAACCCGGCCTTCCGATCCGCAACATCTGACCAGATCGTATTTTCGCTTATTATCAACGGACAGCCCGCGGCAAGTGCCTCGAGGAAAACGTATCCGAAATTTTCATTAAGTGTAGGCAGCACAAAAAAATGCGACCGCTTCATTAACTCCAGAAGCTCGTCATTTGAAACGCCGCCTAGAATTCGAACATCAATTCTCCCGGAAAGCGACTCGATCTGGTTCTCGCAGGCACGCCAATACTCAATATCTTCAACCTGGCCGACTATAGTTAAGGTCAGCCCATTCAACGTGATACGCCCAAGTTGCTCAAGTAGAAACTGAAGGTTCTTTTTCGGTGCGATCCGCGAAGCGAATATCAGATCAACCTTGCCCGCTGCCTTTGGCGGCTTCTCGTCGAACGCAAAATCGGGAAGAATACTCGCCGGCGGAAGATCCGGTGCGACGTGAATATCAACCTCGCGGCCAATTGCATTCTCAATTTCCGGTACTTCCGCTTCGGTTGTTGCCCGCCAAACGACTTCGTCGAAGAGCCCAAGCAATCGAGCCATCGCAAGGTACGACCGCTTCTTGCCCTTCTTGTGGCTTAATGCTCCGGCTGAAAGTTCACCGCAAGGTGAAAGCAATGTCGGAACGGACCGGACCGCCCGACGCCGGCGAGCACCAAGGTACTTGCGAGTAAGTCCCGCAAATACACTGTTCAAATAGACAGCGTCCGGATTCGCTTCCTCGATGACAGTCCGAAGCGTTCTGGTCGAAACAAATCCGTTGGCCGCGTAGAAAACCCGGGCCGGGCCAAGAGTCGTCCAGGAATCGCGAGCGACGGAACCAGGCAGCGGCTTCGATGGGCCGTCCCGATCGGAAGTAAGGACGAAAAACTCGTACCGATCCGAAAAGCGCTCGATCAGATTCCGTATCGTCCACATGCCGCCTCCGCCACCGTATCCCGGCAGATAGTACTGGCAAATGACAAGAACACGGCGTTTCGGCATTCGGAGGTTTAGGACGAATAGGCCCTGACGTTGGTATAGCCGAGAACGATCTTGCTTACAACGTTGGCCACGTTCGTTGCCAGATATTCAGCCGGAGGCGTCCAGTTCGCCGGCTGGGAAAGCGCCAGGTCGACCGCCCGCAAAATATCCTGAGGTCCACCGCCGCTGAGAATGTTACTACCGCACTCGATCGTCTCCGGCCGCTCGGTCACATCGCGTATCGTTACGTTGGGAATGCCGAAGATACAGCACTCTTCCTGCACGGTGCCGCTGTCTGTGAGGACCGCAAGGGCATTCTTTTCAAGCTTAACGAAATCGAAGAAGCCCATCGCATCGACCAGGCGGATGTTCGTGGTGTCAATGTCGGTCCCAAATTCCCTGATCTTGCTGGCCGTTCGCGGATGAACGCTAACAAAGATCGGTTTTCCGTATTTCGAGCCGACGGCCGAGAGTCCTTTGAAGATACCCTGCATCCTTTCGGGAAGGTCAACGTTCTCGGAGCGGTGCAGTGTGACCAGGAAATACTCAAAGCGTTCAGTGCCGAGCCGGGTAAGGGCATCGCTCTCTTCGATCTTTGAAGAGAATGACTCCAAGACCTCATTTATCGGGTTTCCCGTAACGTAGATCCGCTCTCTGTCGATTCCCTCCCGCACCAGATTATCCTTACTGCGCCCTGTATACGGCATCAGAATAGTACTCGAGTGGTCGATCAGCCGCCGGTTTATCTCCTCGGGAACCCGGTCGTCATAGCAGCGGTTTCCGGCCTCCATATGAAATACGGGGATGCGCCGGCGGGCCGCGACGATCGCGCTCAGCGCACTGTTCGTATCGCCAAGGATGAGGATCTTGTCGGGACGCTTTTCCTCGAGCACCTGGTCGATCCCTGCGAGTATCTGCGAAACCTGTTCACCAAAATTTGCAGAACGGATGCCGAGATGGACATCCGGTTGCCGAACCTCAAGGTCGCGAATAAAGATATCGCTCAGGCTCTCGTCGTAATTCTGGCCCGTATGAACGGTGATATGCTCGCAATGCTGGTCAAGCACCTTCATCACAAGCGAAAGCCGGATTATCTCCGGCCTCGTTCCAAAGATCGTCATTACTCGCATATAACTTTATCCCGCAGCGGTCAAAAAGCGCTCGATCTCTCCGCCCGCACTTCTCAGGAGCTCTCTCAATTCATCGCCCGAGATGTTTTGATCTTTCGACGAATATTCGGTCTCTAACGCAGGATCGAACTCGGCATCTCCGCGAACTTCGGGAAGTACTGGCAGGATCGCGTAATAATCTCCCCTTTCGACCGTCCGATAGCATTCCTCTTCTGAAACCATTATCTCGTGGATCTTTTCGCCAGGCCGAATACCGGTGAAGACTATCGGCAATTCCTCGCCGCCCATGAGCGCCTTTGCAACATCTACTATTCTCGCAGCCGCAACCTTCGGCACAAATGTCTCGCCCGGCCGGCCTGTCCGGATAGCCGCAAAAACAGTATCGACGGCCCGGTCGAGGCTCAGCAGGAACCGTGTCATTTCTGGGAGAGTAACGGTCAACGGCTGTCTGTTCCGAACCTGCTCAACGAACAAAGGCACTATCGAGCCGCGTGACGCAATGACATTGCCGTAACGAACGCACATTATCCTGCAGTGCGCCAGGTCGCGGTTTGCTTCGAGCAGAACGCGTTCCTGCAGGGCCTTTGTCATTCCCATTACGTTGATCGGCTTGCATGCTTTATCGGTCGATATACCGACGACCGTCTCGACCGGCAGCCGAAGCTCCTTTATCGCCCTGACGATATTCGCTGCACCATTGATGTTGGTCAGAACGGCTTCGTAAGGAAAATATTCGCAGCTCGGGACCTGTTTCAATGCAGCGGCGTGAAATACGACGTCCGTATCTGCCAGGGCACCGGCGACCGCTGCCGGATCGCGGACGTCGCCGATACGGAATTGAAGCACGTTCTGCGAATTTTGGTAGATGACCTCGTCGGTTGCAGCGGTGCGATGCAAATACTCAAGCCGCATGAAATGCTGCTTGGCTTCATCACGGGAAAAAACGGTGATCCGCTCCGGCACACCGATCTCACCTGTCAGCAGCCGGCGAACGAGGGTCTTTCCGAGCGAACCGGTCCCGCCGGTCACGAGTATCTTTTTGCCTTCCAAAGGCCGTTCTATTTCCATTTTGCGTATGGCGTTGCGTCGTTGGCCATCAACGTGACCATTTCCGGCCATGATAAGGGCTTGAATCCCGTGGCCGAGCGAAACAAGCTCGAATCAAGGCTTCGGTCGATCACAAAGTTGTCATCGGGTTCGATCGCGATGTTCCGGCCGTATGCTTCCCTTACGAGTTCAAGCAGATCGAATTTATTGATCGGCTCACTCGAAACGTGAAAAAGGCCTTGAAGTTCCGGAAACTCGGTGATCAAACGCTTGATTATATCGGCAAACACTATGGTTGGAAAGCCGGAGTATATTGCCTTTCTAAAGCCCTTTACCGTCTGGTTCTCGTTACCGAGAAACCACTCGATCAAGCTGTGGCCGGAGGAAAGTTCGCGGCCGATGATGGATGTCCGCAGTGTCAGGCAGCTCTCACCGGAAACTTCGCCCCAGTGCTTACTCTGGCCATAAAGGTCGAGTGCGTTCGGAACATCCTGCTCGCTGTACATTCCCCGCGAACCCGAGAAAACGCAATCGGTCGATACGGTGATCGAACGGAAACCAAGTTCTAAACCTAAGGCCGCGAGACGCTGCGGAAAGATGGCATTCGTCTCAAGCGTGCTGATTACATCGCTCGCCGAAGGCTTTTGCTTAATTACACCAACCGCATTGATCACCACATCCGGCCGAAGCCCTTCAATAACATCCCGAACCGCCGCGTTTGATGTCACATCAACATTCTCGACACATTTCGCTTGCGGCAGGATCCCAAAACGAGCGACCGACTCAAAATCGCCTCGCAAGGTATAAAAGACGTCAAAATGCTCACCAAGTACTTGAACTAGTTTGTGGCCTAGCATCCCCGAGCCGCCAACGATCAGAATCTTCATATAAGACCTTAAATGTCGTCTGCCGACACCTGACGCAAAACTTCAGCTTTTCCTGCCGGCGAAAATCTCCTGATAAAGCTCTAAATATCGGTCAGCGATAGTGCTCACCTGATAGGCTTCGGCGTTCTTCAGACCGGCCCGGCGATAGTTTTCCGCAACATCCGGCTTCCAGATCAAAGTCTCGATGCCTTGGCGGATGCTCGAAACATCTTCGGGATCCACGAGCAGAGCCCCTTTCCCTGCGACCTCTCTCATCGGGCTTCGGTCGCTCGTCACGACCGGCCGTCCGATCGCCTGTGCCTCAATTATCGGCATCCCGAATCCCTCAAACAATGAGCAGAATACTACGATATCAGCGGCAATATACTCTTCGAGCATCGAACGGTCATCAACGTAGTCGATACTCGAAAAATCAAGTTCAAGCCCGTCGAGGAGCGATCGTTGGGTCTCTGAAAGCTTCCCGATGATCCGAAAATGCACATCAAGCCCGCTTATCGCCTCCGCTGTTCGTTCCAGGTTCTTATGCGGTGCCGTCCCGATCTGGAGAATGCGAGGCCGATCAGCCAGTTGCTTCGGCCGCTCGGTATATCCCGGCGGAACGGGATTTGGGATCACAACTATCTTTTCCCTCGATTCCCCCGAAATTCGGATCAGCGATTCCCTTGTCGCTTTGGAGATCGCTACCGTTCGCTTCGCCCGCCGGGCCGGTGCACGAAAGAAAAGTCGTCCAAGGACCGATCTCCTAAGACCGGTTCGTTTGTCCAATATCCCAAGGTCATGAACGGTCTGAATTGTTCTCTCGGGCGGCAACCGAAGCCCGATGTAATTGACGTGCCCGGCTATGTGATAAATATCTGCCGGTTCCGGACTAAAAAAAAACAGATTACGGAAAATATCAACTAAGCGATTGCCATACGGCAACTTCTGTCTTTCGCACTCGATGCCGCGGGAACGAAACTCCGTGATCAACGTGTCAAAAACCCTTTCGATGCTCGGCGTGTCCGCATCGCGGCGTTCGATGAAGCAGATCTTCATTGAAGGTTCATCTCTCAAGCCGAAAGCCGCTCGGTACCGCAGCCAGCAAGCGGTCGATCGTGATAGCAGACGTGCCGACCTGTTGGACGACGATCCCGCCCGCGGTATTTGCGAGCTTTGCCGAATCCGCCAGCGTCAGTCCTGCACCGACGCCGACCGCGACCGTTGCAACGACGGTGTCGCCGGCTCCCGTAACGTCGTAGGTCTGAACCGGTTCGGCCTCGATATGTATCTGGCCGCCGTCTTCCTGGAAAAGCGTCATCCCGCGGTCGCCTTGTGTGATCAGGACGTTCCGAATACCGACCTCGTCCCGCAGGAGCGGCCCCGCCTTCTCTATTAGTTCCGGGTCTTCCTCTCCCATCGCAACCGCTTCTGCCGCCTCTTTGCGGTTTGGTGTGATCAGGGTCGCGCCTTTGTATTTGGCGTAGTTCCGGCCTTTCGGGTCCACCAGAACCGGCAGGCCCAATTCTGACCCGCGATCGATAATGAACCGGATTATTCCATCCGTTAGAAACCCCTTTCCGTAATCTGAGATGACCACTGAACCGGCCATTGGCAAAAGAGCCTCGAGAGCCGCGATGCTTTCATCCTCATGGCTTTCACCAAGTCCTTCGTATGGCTCCTTATCAACCCTGACCACCTGCTGGGAATGTGCAATGATCCGCGTTTTGACCGCGGTGGGAAAAGCTGTTCCTGTAATCAAATGGTCGGCCGATATGCCGGAGTTCTGAAACGCCTGCCGAAGCAATTCGGACTCTGCGTCGTCGCCAACGTAACCGATAACAAAGGCCTCGGCTCCAAGCCCAACAACATTCGCCGCCACATTCGCGGCACCGCCGGGAGCATAGGTGTCGCGTTTGAGCCTTACGACCGGAACCGGGGCCTCGGGCGAGATGCGGGTAACATCGCCCCACCAAAAGCGGTCGAGCATCAGGTCACCAACGACCAAGACCTTGGTTTCTGAAAACTGTTGTGAAATTGAGGTCATTTTTCCGAAACCGCGTATGCGTCAATGTATTCACACCAGATGTGAGCGATCGTGATATGCATTTCCTGGATCCTTGCGGTTCGTTTGGAAGGCACCATAACACATTCGTCCGAGAGCGATGCGAGCTTTTTCCCTGTTTCTCCCGTCAGCCCGACGACGGTGCATCCGATCTCGCGGGCGGCCATCACCGCGGCGATCACATTCGGAGAATTGCCGCTTGTCGAGATAGCTATCAGGCAATCGCCTGGCCGTGCCAGTGCTTCGACCTGCCGCGAGAATACTCGATCGAAACCGTAATCGTTCCCGATGGCGGTCAGGGCCGATGTGTCCGTTGTTAAGGCAACTGCCGGCAGTGCCCGCCGCTCCTTTTCGTAACGGCCGCTGAATTCTGCTGCCAGATGTTGGGCATCCGCGGCACTACCGCCGTTTCCGCAAATGAGTATTTTCCCTCCGTTCTCGAGCGTAGAAACAAAAAGTCTGGCTGAGCTTTCGATGGTATCGAAAAGTACTTTGTCAGTGCGGGTAAAAACGTTTTGGTGCTCCGCGAACGAGGCCTCAACAATACGGCTTCCCGCGCTCTCACTCGGATCAAGACGCTCGGGCTCTTCCTTGTTCATCGAGTCGATCATCGTCGAGGACGAGAATCCTGGGACAAGAGGGAGTGAAAATACCTTGCCGCCTCGGGCTTTCACGAAATCGGCCCCGATGATCTCGTCTTCCCTCCAATCGCCGCCCTTGACGAGAATATCAGGCTTAATGTCATGGATCACCTTTTCAGGCGTAAGTTCCTCAAAGATAATGACTTCATCGACCGCCCTCAGTGCGAGAAGCACCGCTTTTCTCGATTCCTGATCGACAACCGGACGCCCCGGCCCTTTGATCTTCCGGACAGACTCATCGCTGTTTATCCCGACGACAAGCCGGTCGCCGAGCGCTCGGGCCCTCTCCAAGAGACTCACGTGTCCGCGATGGAGGATGTCAAAACAGCCATTTGTGAATACGGTCGTTGGCATTCGTGGTCTATCTCTTCGTGGCCGCGATCAGCCGCTGCGAGGCGAGTTCTTTATCGCTCCGGCCGAATAGGCTCTCCATTTCCTTGATCTCGATGATGTCGAAACCCTTTTCCGAGAGCATCTCCTGAAAAGTTTCCGCCGTTCTGCCAAAGCAATGCAAGCCGTACTTGAACTTAAGCTTCCCTTTCGCCGATTCGTCCTTGCGCCATTCGCTTTCGGTCTTCCACACATCATCGGGAAGCTGGACGTGAAGGACCAGTTTCCCGCCTTCAACCAGAAAGCTCCTGCAGTTATCCAGCATCTCCCGGAAAACCTGGTCGGTCATATGCTGAACGACAGCATAGCTGTAGATCGCGTCGATCTCGCCCACCGGTATCACGTCTTTGGCTTCCCGCGCGTTTACGAACTCGACGTTCTCCCGGCCATTCAATATTTTACCGCATGCGAGCGCCCCATCGGAGATATCCAAAGCAAAGATCTTCTTCACATATGGCGAGACGGCCGCGGCGACAAAGCCCGGCCCGCAACCGTAATCGATCACCGTGTCGCTCTCGCTCAAATACGCCGACAGAGCCTTTTCATAGATCTCATCGCGGGTTCCGGCGATAACATCAAAGACCCTCTTGAGAAAATCGTCGGTCGTTTCATCTCCGAGTTTCGACGACGTCCCGTCGATAAAATAATGCGGGCTCATTGAAAGAAGCCGCAGTGCCCACTTTTTCTGCGAATCGCCTTTAAGGCGGCCAAGAAACCCGGGAACCCATTTGGCCCCGAGAAAATTCTGATCGCCGCTGCCGAGGGCAAGCGTCCATTTAAGGAGGTCAAACGTTCGAGACATTTCTTCGCATCAAGAGGAAATTGGCAAGGATAAGTGCCAAAGCGACGATGAATACTGTCCTTATCACCGAAGGAAATATGATCGCAAAAAAGGCCTCGTAAGAAACGACCGTCAGCAGCATAAAATACGCGACCTTCCGCCACATTGTTGAGAATGGTGTTTCGATCAGTGCAGCGTAGATGAACCGCAGATAGAAGCCCAGGAACATCATCCCGATCGGTATCCCGATCGGCCCAAAATTCCGCAGCAGGTCGGCAAACGGCGAGATCGCGAACGAGTTATCGCCGTAGCTGAAATAAAGATCGCTGTATGCTCGCGGATCGGACGTTGTTGGTTTTTCAGGCCAGAGAAACCTCGGGATGAATGACGTGTAAAGGTCGTTGAGAATGTTGTTCTCTAGTCCATAGGCGGCTTCGTACGGTGCCAGCTTCTCGTAGTTCGATACAACGATCGCAACCGAGGTTAAATTCTCGATCCGGTTTGCCAAGGCCTGAATCGTGTCACCGAATACGACCGTCGGGTCCTCTTCGAGCAGATAGTCGACCGTCGCGACCGCCTGTCCCATATAGTCGCCGGCACCGACGCGAGCCTCCGAGCCCTTGATGTTGCGGAATGTTGTGCCGTAAGCGACGCCTATAAGCAAGGCAAGCGTCGCAACAACGCCAAAAACTGCCGTGTACTGCCACTTGATCTTTCGTCCCGAGTGATAGAAGGCGAACGCGATGGGCAGAAGTCCGATGATGAGGCTGCTCCGGCTGCCAAGCAACGCCATTCGAAGCGGGATAAGTGCAAGAAGTATTGCGATGGTCAGGTAAAAGATGCCCGAGCGTTGTTTTGTCGTAAAGACGGCAAGCCAGAGGATCAAACCGCCGACGGTCAAAACGATGACCAGGAACGAGATCAGCCCGTCGAAAGCGCCGATCTCGATATTCCGTTGAAAGCCAAGCAGGCCCTGCAGAAAGCCAAGAATGTTCAATCCGGAGCCGGCAATGATAAGTGCAAAACCGGCCAGCCAAACCTGGTCAGGGTTCCACTCCTTCTTGGGCATAAAAGGTTCGATCCTATCGGCAAACCAACGCCCGACCGGCAGGAAATAGCCCGCGGTCAGCCCGAGAAACCCTATCGAAATGTAAACAAGCGTTAGCGGGATATTGTACTGAGGATCCTCGATAAACGAGATGAAGAACCATTCGACCCAATCGAATGCTACGATAATGCCGCCGATCACGAACGCCGGAAAAATGTATGACCACGCGGCAAAGACAAGCGGGTGGAAAAGGTCGAACTTCCTTTTCCAGTAAAGATAGATGCTTGGAGCCAGAACGACGATCGCGGTCAGCAAAACCCACGGGAGCACGTAGAAATTACGATAGGACGTCCCGATCTCGTTCGAGTACCAAATGAAGCCCACGGCGGTCAGAAATACGACACCCCAAAGCACAAGCACCGGCCCGAGCATGCTCCCGCCGAGACCTATGCGCCTTGTATTCTGTATTCCCGAAAAAGCCATTCGCCGATTACTGATCCGCTTCCGCTGTCCTTGTTTTGCAAACCGCTATCACGCCATCGCTCAACTGCGGAAAAAGAGCAACAGCCGCATCGTTTATTGCTCGATAATACCATTTCAACGTACCCCGATGCTCGACGCCAAGGTCGTAGAAAAAGAACTCCTCGACCTCAAGTCCTTTGTTTTCGATCAACTTCCGAAGCGTGCGATACGAATAGTACGCAACGTGGTCGGGGTGAACCGGCTCATTCTCGCCCCCGCGTCCGCGAAGGGCGTAGATCGCAAAGCGGAACGCGCAATATGCGTTGACGGTCGTGATCACGAGCTTTGTTCCGGAGCCCATGAATCGCTGGATCCCCTTTAGAAACAGCCCTTGGTTATTCAAGTGCTCGATCATCTCGCCGGCGATGATAACGTCGAATTCACGTTCGAGCTGTACCTCTTCGAGCTTCTCGAGGTCCGCTCGGTAAAGTTCACTGAAGCCCTGTTTTTCGAGCAGATCTATTCCCTCTTGATCGAAATCGAAACCGGTCAGCTCGGCCGAGATCTCAGCGAGGTCTGCGTGAAGAAGCGTTCCGCTCTCGATGGAATCGAGCGTGTATGGAAAATTCGTACAACCGAGGTGAAGAACGCGCTTACCGCTGGCGATCTTTCTCAGAAACTCAACTCTTTGGACGGTTTTGAATCCCACGTTCAGGCAGAAATGGAGCGGATAGCACTGTAGATCGCATTCCGTTCGGAAGCATCAACGTATCCCGAAAACCAGAGGATACCACAATAGAGAATGCCGCCGCAGGCGACCGAGGCTATATATGAGGGCCAGCCCACCGGGAGCATTTGCAGCAAAACAAATAGAAGCAAAGCCAAGAGTGACGCCGCGATCAGAAGCTTAATGGCGTTTCGCAGCCAAAAGGCAACATCGACCTTTCCGAAGAGCCATCGCTCGAACGCGAAGATGGAAAAGAACATCACTGAAAAACCCGCAAGACGCGAAAGCGCCATCCCCGTGTTTCCGTAAGCGGTCGTCGAAAGCATCAATGAAAGCGTGATGACGAAGCAGATACCGGAGACGAGCAAATTGTGCTTTGGCACTCCGAGCCCTTCTCGCATGAACCACGCAATGCCGCCAATAGAGAGCAGTGCAAATGTGATCGTGTGGATCTTAAGGATAGCGGCCGCTTCCCGGGCAAATTCCGGCCCCATCCAAAGCGTCAAAAACTCCCCGCCCGATACCAAGAGCACAGCCGTGACAAAGACCACGATCATCGCTATCAGTTTTGTCGCGCGGTCGTAAAGTTTTTTGAGCCGTGCTTTGTCGTCCGTTTGCTCGCTCGCCACAGGAGCGATGGCAAGGAGCAGGCTGGTCGAAAAACCGTGAAGATAGAGGCCGATTGCCATTGCCACGACATAATAGGTCAGCTGCTCGCTGCCGAGAACGCGCGTGATGTAGCCGCGCTCGAAAAGCAGCAGCACGTTACCGAGAAGCTGGTAACCGACGACCCCGCCGGTGTAAAAAAGCACCGTCTTGAGCGCGGTTCGATTAATTCCCGAAAAGAGCGAGACGTCCGAAAGCAGCCGCTTCGAGGCGATCGCATTCAGAATAGCTGAAACGGCCAGTACGCCCAGATTCCAGGCGAGCAAGGCCGTCAGGTCAAAGCCCCAGAGGGCAAGGGCAAGATTGCCGGCTACAACCGCAAAATTTGAGAGGTTGAACAGCTTCGAGTAAAGATCGAACCGGTGCAGCCCCTGAAGGATCGAGCCGAACAGCTGATTCAGGAGTGTTACGACGATCACTCCGGACGCGATGTAGAGTGCCGCGATCGCCGATCCTCGGTATTCGCTGCCGATACCCAGAATGTTGTCCACGAGCCAGGGAGCAAGCAGCCCAAGGGCTATTACCGCGAAAGCTCCCAATGCAAGGCTCAACGCCAGGCTGCTCGCGATGATCGGACCGATCTTCGGCCTTTCGTCCGTTCCCTGATACTCGGCAACATATTTTGTCGCTGCCCGGCCGACCCCAAAATTAAAAGAGTAGCTAATTATGCCAAGAACGAGCGCATAGATACCGTAACCCGCAAGGCCGAGCGCGTCGACGATGTAGGGTGTCGCGATCAGACTCAAAGCCATCGGGCCAACCCAAGTCAGGGCCCCGAAGGATATGTTTCGGATCACGTTGGTACCGGTTTGCATTTATTGGACAGTCGGCAATGAGTTCGCTTCGCCGAGTGCGGCAGTGTAAGCACTCAAGACCTTTCGAGCAACATCTCTCTCGTCAAAGTTCTCGATCACATGCTGTCGGCCGGCGGCTGCTAGCTTCTCCGCCATAGCTTTGTCGTCGGCTAAGCGAAGTATCTCTTTGGCCAATGTTTCGGCGTCGCCCGGTTGTACTAAAAGGCCCGTCTTCTGGTGGATCACAGCTTCCGGGATCGCATTCACATCGGTAGATATCGCCGGAAGCCCCAACGCCATGGCCTCAAGCAATGCGATCGGCAGGCCTTCAACGTAGCTCGGGAGGACGAAGATGTCCGC
This sequence comes from uncultured Chloracidobacterium sp., assembly GCA_964526245.1. Classification (GTDB taxonomy): domain Bacteria; phylum Acidobacteriota; class Blastocatellia; order Pyrinomonadales; family Pyrinomonadaceae; genus OLB17. The sequence goes on from CAZGLZ010000001.1 coordinate 57,494, forward strand.
GAGCATAAAGAACCCGAGCACATCCGAACGCTCCTTGCCGATCTCATCCGAAAGGACCAGCCGAAAGCGGTCTCCGAGGCCGTTGCTCTCTATTCGCTTTGCCGCCGCATCGTCGGGGCGGAGCGGTGAAAGCCAAACGAATTTGAGCGACGCATTTTCGTTCGATGCGATGCGGGCAGCCTCCAGAAACACCCATCTTCCCTTCCGGTCGATGAAGTTCCCGACGCAGAGTACGGCGGTTTCCTCCGGTTGAAGAGAGAGGAACTGCCGAGCCTTTTGTCTGACGGCCGCGTCGGCGGCGATCGGAGCGATCTCGTCCGGGTTGATGCTCGTGTAGGTTACCTGAATTTCGTTTGCCGTTCTTTTGGAGTAATGACGCGAAAAGTACTTCTTTGCGTCCTCGTTCGAGCAAAGGACATGAAAGTTTCGAAACCGCGAGATCACCGCAGCCTTGAATTTCCAGATCGCCTCGCGCAGCCATCCGACCTCAGGCATCCGATTATGTGATGTAATGAAGACCTCTGAGTACAAACACGCCCACATCAGCGGCAACAATGAATAATGAGGCAAGAGATCGAGGTGAATGACACCATCGGGCCGAAGTTCGGCGATCTTTCGCATCATACGGTATTCCGTGCGCAGTTTTTTGATCCTGGAACGAATGCTTCCAATTAGCCCGGCCTGCGGCTTCGTGTCGATGGCGCCTTCGAAAAAATGCCGCTCGACGCCTAGATCATCGATGAATTTCAGAAGCTTTGGATCAGAGCCCGCAGGCAGGACGACCGAAACGCGGAAGTGCTTTTTTACCTCACGAATAATTGCAAAGAGGTGAATTTGAGCTCCACCCCATTCGAGGTAGTCCCAAGCATAGATTGCTTGTCGCATAAGGGCAAAATGTGTATTTTAAGGTCAGCATGGCAAAAATCCTAGTGACGGGCGGCTCCGGATTAGTGGGCCGCCATCTTAGTAAGTATCTGCCGGACGCGGTGTATCTGTCTTCACAGGACGCCGACCTCCGAAGCGAAGATGACGTACGACGGCTGTTCTCGACCAAGTGGGATCGCGTGATCCATCTTGCGGCTCGCGTGGCGGGAATTTTAGATAACCGAACGCGCCCGGCCGAGTTCCTTGAGGACAATCTGCTAATGAACACTCTGGTACTCAAATATGCCAGAGAAACCGGCGTTCCGAGGTTCACGGCCGTTCTTTCAACGTGCATCTGCCCCGACGTCGCGTCGAGCTATCCAATGACCGAAGCGATGATCCACGACGGCCCGCCGCAGGAAACGAACTTTGGATATGCCATCAGCAAACGTGCTTTGGCGGCACATATTGATGCATGCAATACGCAGTACGGGACCTCGTATAACTATCTGATCCCCTGCAATCTTTATGGTGAGTTTGATAAGACCGACCCTGCCAAGAGTCATTTCGTTACCGCACTGATAACAAAGATCATTAGAGCGGAGCAAGACGGCTCGGGCCACATTACATTGCTCGGAACCGGCAACCCGCTCCGCCAATTCATGCACGCGGATGACCTGGCTCGCGTCATCGGCCAATGCGCGGATCGCGACGTAACACAAAGTTTTAACGTTGCCGTCCCTGAGAATCTTTCGATCCGCGAGATCGCTGAGATCGCGTTAGCGGCCACCGGGAATGAGGGAATGGAGATCCGTTTTGACGCCTCGGGGCCCGATGGCCAGTTTCGCAAAGACGTTTCGAATGCGCGGATGATGGAAATATTTCCGGATTTCAGGTTCACAGGTTTAGCGGAGGGCATTCGCCGCGTGTATTCTTATTACAAGGCTGAAGATCAATAATGAAGACGGCACTGATAACAGGAATTAACGGTCAGGACGGAAGCTATCTTTCGGAACTGCTGCTGGAGAAAGGCTACGACGTCCATGGCATCCTTAAGCGGAACTCCGTGGCCGAGACCCAGACGACTCGGATCGAACATATTCGGGCCGATCTGAATCTCCACTACGGAGACATCACCGACCTCTCGTCGTTGGTCTATGTAATAAAGGAGACGCAGCCCGATGAGATCTATCATTTGGCGGCGCAGTCGCACGTACGGATCTCATTCGACCAGCCGATCTACACGGCAAATGCGACCGGGCTTGGAACCCTCAACCTGCTTGAGGCGATCCGTCTGACGAAGCCCGACGTGAAGATGTATCAGGCGTCGTCATCGGAGATGTTCGGGAACACGATCGATCCGGACGGATTCCAGCGTGAGACGACCCCGATGAATCCGGTTTCGCCGTACGGCTGTTCGAAGGTTTTTTCTTATCACCTAGCGAAGAACTATCGCAACGCTTACAAGTTGTTTGTAAGCAACGGAATACTATTCAACCACGAGAGCCCACGTCGCGGAACGAACTTTGTAACTAACAAGGTGTGTAAAGAGGCCGTCCGGATCAAGTACGGGCATACTGATCGCCTCGAACTCGGAAATCTGGACGCGACCCGCGACTGGGGACATGCGAAAGACTATGTGCGCGCGATGTGGCAGATCCTTCAGCTTGATCGGCCCGACGATTTCGTATGCGCTACGGGCGTTTCGCACAGCGTTCGCGACCTTGTCGATTACGTCTTCTCAAAGCTTGAACTCGATGCAGACCGGTACGTCCGGGTGAGCGAGCGTTTTCTCCGCCCGGAAGAGCTTCACAACCTCAAGGGGGATTCGGCCAAGCTGCGAGCGGCGGCCGGCTGGGAGCCGGAATATACGTTTGAAACGATGCTGGACGAAATGATCAACTACTGGCTCGAAGAACTGCGGCCGGCTCATTCTTCGGGGGCTACGACCTCATTCGCATAGAGGTCCTTGAGCTGTGGCTCCGGAACTCGCTCAGCGTAAGAAGATTCGAAATTCTTGCCGATCAGATATCTTAAGTAAAAAACCGGAGTCGCAACGAGGCCCGAGAGCTTGTTCGGGGCTCCGTATAGATTTGCATAGGTTCGCCGCCAGAGGCTGTTGGCGTTTCCCTTATCTAGGAAGAGCGTCCGTAGCTTTTTCCCAAATGGCATCTTGCCGACCGAGGGTGGCGGAGTGTTTGGCTGGCAGAATGCCCGAGCCCGCGGGTCAACGAGCAGCGTCCAGCCGGCTCTCCGCATCCGCGGCGTGTATTCTGCATCGCCATAATGCGGAAATCGCTTCTCGTCCATCAGTCCGCATTCGCGAATCGCCTCAACCGGAAAAAGAACGCAATTTCCGACAATGATCTCCACCTTCCACGGCCGGTCAGGAACCGTCCAAACGTTCTGTTGTTGCCAATGGCGAAATCCGCCCCAGTAGGCACTCCACTTTGGTGCGACCTGGAAAACGCGGTGCGGCTGATCCCAGAGCAACAAGAGAGCGCCCACAACCGAACGAGGATGTTTTTCGGCAGTTTCGATCAAATTCTGAAGCAGCATCCGGTCAAAAACCGTGTCGTTGTTGATCGAAAGTACGTAGTCCGGGTCGCGTTCTAGAGCGGCCTCGAAACCGCGGTTCATCCCGCCCGAGAACCAGAGGTTCCCGTCACCGCTTACGATCTGCACGTTCGGATAGGCTGCCTTGACCTTTTCCGCTGTTCCGTCGGTCGAGCCATCGTCAACGATCACGGTGAATACCTCGAACCCGTCGGCGTCAAGCCGTTCGATGCTGCGAAGGCACTGAAGGGTTAGGTCGCACCTATTGTGGACCGGGGTTACGACCGCGACTCGCTTTCTTCGTTCAGTTCGGGACATCAAAGGACAGAATTCACGACGTTCGCGACGTATTCTATTTCGGCCGACGTCATTTCGTGGTTGTTTGGGATATACATGCCGCGGTCATGGACGATATCCGCGAACGGAAGCTCAGCACGCCCGTAGCGCTCGTACCAAAAAGGATGCCGGGCAATAGATCCGCAAACAAGCGGACGCGAGTCGACGCCCGCACGGGCAAGCTCGGCAACAAGTTCATCGCGCTTCTCGGTGATCAGCGGGTAGCAAAAGTTAGAGACCAGTGTTCCCTCAGCTTGCCGAACCTTGTATTCAAAATCCTTGATGGTCGAATCATAGGCGAGAAAATTCCGGTTCCGGTTCTCGACCACCGTGTCTGCCTTCTTGAGTTGTTCTAACCCGAGAAAGGCCTGAAGGTCGGTCGACCTGACATTGAACCCCGGGTGATAGAAGGTGTAAAGGGCACGGAAGTCGTCGATGCCGTAACGCGACCGAAGTTCGGATTGCCTTGCCTGCGGCAGATCGCGATCCCATCCATGGCTGCGGAGTGAGATAAGAAGGTCCTTCAACTCTTCATCGTCGGTACAGATCATTCCGCCCTCGATGGTCGAAAGATGATGGCCGAAATATAGCGAGAAGCTGCTCATCGAGCCAAAGTTTCCGGTCTTAACGCCCTTATAGAGCGAGCCAAGGCTCTCGCAGGAATCTTCGAGAAGGATGATGTCGCGGTCTTTGCAGATCGCCGCTATCTCATCCATCTTGTTTGGAAAACCGAGTACGTGGACGAGGATTATCGCCGCCGGGCCATGTTCATCAACCAGCTTTCCCAGATGGTCAATATCCAACCCGAGCGTTTCGGGGTCACAGTCACAAACGATCGGGTCAAGCCCGAACTGGATCGCCGGAGCGACGGTCGTAACCCATGAAACGGCCGGAACGATGATCTTCTTATTCTTCAGACGGCCCGAAAGCAGCAGGGCGTAGAACATCAGCAGGTTCGCCGATGATCCAGAGTTGACGAAGACCGAGTACTTGCAGCCTTGCCACTCGGACCATTTCTTTTCGAACTCCGGCGTTAACTCGCCCTTGGTCAAGCGCGGAAAGGACCGCAACCAATCGGAAAGAGCAAGTATCTCTTCCCGACTGATCGTGTCCTTAACTAACGGTATGTTTACTGGATTTGCGGATGCCACTATTCCTCGTCTCGCCGATACTGGCTCTGGCTGTAGTAGCTTTGATAGTAGTAATAGTTTTCCTGCGACCGCAGATCGACATTGTTCAGAACGACGCCGAAGATCCGAGCCCCGACATCATTCAGAAGCTGCTTGGCACGGCGAACGATCTGCCGCGAGCTCTTGCCCGAATGCACCACGAGGATCACGCCATCGACCATCGACGCGATCAAGACGCCATCGGTAAATGAGGTGATCGGCGGCGAATCAATAACAACGTGCGTGAAATTCTTCTGCAGCGTGACAAGCAGTTCCGCCATCGGCTGCGACCCGATAAGTTCGGCCGGGTTCGGTGGGATCGGCCCGGAGGTCAGCAAGTTAAGCTTGGTGCTCGGTTCCTGTTGAATAACGCCGAGGATCTCCTTTTCTGACATCTCGCTTGAAAGGATCGTGCTAAGACCCTCGCCGTTCGAAACGCCAAAAACCGAATGAAGCCGAGGCCGTCGCATATCGGCATCGATGATCAGGACCTTTGCACCCGTTTGGGCGAGGCTGAGGGCGGTGTTTGTCGCGGTCGTCGTTTTGCCTTCGGACGGAAGGCTCGAGGTCACAAGCAGCGACTTCGGTGCGTGCCCGGCGGTTGATAGAAGTATCGATGTGCGAAGCTGCCGATATGCTTCGGCAAGCGAAGACCTCGGGTCTGCGTTTATCAGCAGCTCCGAATTCAATGGTTCAGTCTCCTCGTCAGGCCTGTCCGAGCCTCCGACAAGAAGCAGCTTTCGTTTCGGCATCGAATCGATCGAAGGGATAGCTGCAAGTGCCGGCAGCTGCAAGTAGCTCTCGATCTCCTCGGTCGTTCCGATCGTATCATCCAGATACTCAAGGAAAAGCGCGAGGCCCATTCCGAAAAGCGTCGAAAGCAACAATGCAGCAAGGACCGTCGTCGTCCGCGAAGGCGAGACCGGATTCTTCGGCGGTATCGCATATTGAGCGACGCGAATATTGTTGTCCGAGCCCTGCGATGCGATGTCGTTCGAGCTTTGCTGCTTACGCAGGTTGTCGAGGAATCCCTTGTTAGTTTCGATATTCTGCTGAAGGAGCTTGATCATCACAGCTCCGGCGTTCTGACCCTGTGCTTCCTGGAACTGAACATTGAAAGCTGAGCGGATCTTGTTTTCCTTCTCCTGGGCCCTACGATATTGCGTTTCCAGAACCTTCAGCAAATTATCGGCCGTTCGGCCTCGATATGCCTGGATCTCGGCCTGAGCCTTTTCAGTTGCATTGGCCAGCGAATCCTCAAGGCTCTTGATCTGCGAATCGATCTCCTTAACTTCCGGTGCGGTCGGGAGAAATTCTTCCAGGAGCTTCGCCCGGTTCGCGGTCAATCCCGCGATCGTTTTCTGCGTCTCGTTCCGATAATTCAAAAGGAAATTCTCGCGTTCGGTTATGTAACGGGCGCTTTCGGCCTCGGCCAGTGCAGACACTCTTTCTGGGTTGTTGCGAACTGACAGGAACTGGGCCTCGGCGGTCTTTCGCTCGTTTTCGGCGGTCAGCAGGTCCTTGTTCAAACCGGCAAGGCGTTCGAGAACGATGGTCTGATCTCCCGGCGTCTTAAGGATTCCCTCCGTCCGCTCCAACTCAACGAGCTTGAGCTCATCCCGGCGAATATCGGACTGGAGATCCGCTATGCGTTGCTGCAGAAAGTCGCTCGTCTTTCGCGAAGTGCCCGACCGCTGTTCCTGGTTCGACGCCGCAAACGTCTCGCCGATGCCGTTGACCACGAACGCCGCCAACTGAGGATCTGTGTTCCTGAATGCCACCTCGATGAGGCGGGTGTCCTTAACCGTAACCCGCGATTCCCTGACCGGCTCGATAGAAAGATTACGTTTGATGACGTCAACAAAAGGTGCAAGCCGGATAGCTTCGGCGATCTCATCGGCCGACATCAGTCCGGAGTTCGGCGAGGCGGCAAATTCGCTTAACGAGGCATCGCTTTGTGCGTCCGGCGAGCTCGCAAGCCCGATGGCCCGCAGAAAACCGCGGACCGCCCCGCCGGAACTCTCAGCCCGGGCCGCCTGAAATTCCTTGTTCGTATCGAGATTGTGTTCCTTGATAACCCGGCGGAGGATCGTATCGCTTCCGACCAATTGGAGCTGGGTGTTGAAATATGACGGATCGAGATTAATGCTTGGCCGCTGGCGGTCGCTGGTGATCAGGTCCGGATTTGTCTGTTCCAGATCGACCTGGATCGTAGCCGAGGCCTGATAGATATTCGGCTTGCGGGCCATGTAAATGGCCGTTAACGTCGTAACGAGTACCGCGATACCGATGACCAGCCAAAGCCGTTTCCTGATAGCCTGCCAATAGTCCATCAGGCTGAAGCCATCCGCCGCATACATTTCGCGGTAGGCCGGGTAGCGGCCCGAGCCCGGAACCAACTGCGGGTCAATTGGCCGCTCGATATCGGTCACCTGTTCGGCCGGGCTCTTGATAATGTCTCTCGTTTCTCGCATGTTAAGGGCGTCCGATTACGGAACGCGATAAAAAATACTCGGTATGCCGTTCGTCAGCGACCGGCCAATGGAATTAAAAATGCTCTTTACCCGATCCTCATTGACCGCGACAATGTCATTAGGCTCTAAATAGGGGTCAGCGACCTTGCGTTTCTCGATATCGCCGAGACTAAAGACTAGTTCTTCGCGCTCAGCACTTCCTTGCTTTTGCCGAAAGATGCGAATGTCGTCCTTCTTTGAGGCCGGCCTGAGGCCCTCGGCCGATGCGATCGCCTGAGTCAGCGTCAGCGGCTCTTTCATAACGACCTGCCCCTGCTTGATCACGTTACCGTAAACATAGACGACATCCGCCTCAAGAACCGAGACGATGTCGCCGGGCAGCATCGGAATGTTCTGCTTGGCTTCAAGCACGTCCTTAAGGCTCAGGTGAAGGATCTCGAAATCGTCGTCCTCGGCCGAACGCTGAGCTGTCATCCGGCAATTTGACCTGCTGCCGGTCCGGGCGACGATCAGCCTTGAACCGGCCTTGTCTGTAGGGCCGCCGGCCTGAGCAAGCAACTCCAGCAGCCTTATCGGACGATTGATGAAATAGTTCGCCGGCTTTTCAACGGCCCCCATTACCGCGAACGCCTGCGACCGCTGCTCAACGGCGATCACGTTCACTTCCGGATTCCTGAGGTAATTCTTCGCATACGCAGCGGCGATCTCGTTCGCCAATTCACGCTCGCTCTTGCAGACCGCGACGATCGGCTGATCCAACCGAAAAAGCGTTATCGTGCCATTCGTGTTCACGTTCACCCGCTGGTTCAACTCGGGATGCCGAAAGATCTGAATCTCGAGAGTGTCCTGGAATCCAATGCGATATCGGTCCTCAGAAGTTTGAAATGATGCCGGTACGCTTCCTGGGGCGGAACTATCGCCTTGGGCGACGGCAGCTGAACTGCACATCAGCAGAATGAAAAAAATACCAAATATTGATCGCATGGAAAACCTCTCCAAGTGGGCCAAGCCGTTTACAGATCGCATTGCTAATTAACGCACATAGCCATCAAGGCCTGTGAGCAGAACGGGGAAAAGATTCAAACCGTAAGTTTAACAAAACAGAGCCGCTTTGGAAACCGGGATTTTGAAACCGAAATGGTTTTGGCTAAACTCTCGAAAGCACGCGTTTCGCCATGGATAATGCAACCCCAATGCTTCGGCAGTACCTTGAGATCAAGAAGCAGTATCCGGGTACGATTCTTTTCTTCCGCCTAGGCGATTTTTACGAGATGTTCAACGAGGACGCGCTGATCGGTTCTCGTGAACTTCAGATCACCCTTACCGCCCGTCAAAAGGACTCGCCCAATCCGATACCGATGTGCGGCGTTCCCTATCATGCTGCCTCGGGATACATCTCGAAACTGGTCTCGAAAGGCTATCGGGTCGCGATCTGTGACCAAACCGAGCAACCGACAAAGGGAACGAAGCTCGTTCGACGCGAGGTCGTGAGGATAATCACGCCCGGAACGTCGGTCGATGAGCAGTTGCAGGACGATCGCGAGCCTTTATTCCTCTCGTCTGCCGTTGAGGTCCAGGATTCGGTCGGCGTTGCCTTTCTTGATGTTTCGACCGGCGAGTTCTTCGTGTCGGAGTTCGACGGGCCGGACCGATGGTCCAAGGCACGCGAAAGGATCGACCGCTATTCGCCGAAGGAGCTCGTGCTGCCAAAGGACAATGCCGACCGCTGGAAAGCCGATCTGGGGTTCGCCCGTCGGGAAAGTATCCTCTATAGCGACGACGGAGCGAAAGACCCGATCGGCGGCGGAATAACCATCACTCCCGTCGAAAATGAAGCGGCCGATCCCGAAATTGCTACCCAGTTGCTTCAAAAGCAATTCGGCGTTAAGTCCCTGGCAGGGTTTGGGATAGAAGGGCGAAGTGCCGCGATTTCCGCCGCCGGGTTGTGCCTTGCCTATGCTTCCGAGACGCGCCGAGCGGCCGCCGATCACATACACTGCCTTTCTTTTCAGGAATCGAACGAATTTCTCAATCTCGACGCCATCACCATCGGCAACCTGGAAATGATCTCGGGCCGCGGCGGCTCGAAGACGAGCCTGCTTGGGACCATTGATAGCACAGTTACCGGCATGGGCTCGCGATTGCTACGCGCCTGGATGATGCGGCCCTCGGTCAAACGAAGCGAGATCGAGACCCGGCTCAATGCGGTCGATGAGCTTGGCGATTCGATCCTTCGTGACAAAGTGCGGTTTTTGCTTAAAAGCGTTTATGACATCGAGCGGCTTGTCGGCAAACTGGGCATGCCATCGTTCAATGCCAGAGATCTTCTTGCCGTCGGCCGCTCGCTTGGGCAAACCCCGGAACTCAACGGAACGATACGGGACGCACGCTCGCTGCTTCTGCAGGTGCTTTCGGAGAATATTCACGAGCTTCCGGAACTCCGCGACCTCATCGCTCGTGCGATTAGCGACGAACCGCCGGTGAACATTTCGGACGGCGGTACGATCCGTGAGGGTTTCAGTCAGGAATTGGATGAGCTCCGAGCGGCCGAGGGCTCGGTTAAGCAGGCGATCGCATTGTTCGAGACCCGCGAGCGGGAGCGAACCGGCATTCCGACCCTCAAGGTCCGTTTCAATAACGTCTTTGGATATTACATCGAAATCTCAAAGGCGAATCTCTCGAAAGCCCCCGAAAACTACGAGCGCAAACAAACGCTGGCAAACGCTGAGCGCTTTACCACACCGCAGCTCAAAGAATGGGAAGCAACCGTTCTCGGCGCCGAAGAGCGGATAATCAGGCTCGAAACCGAGCTGTTTGCCGAGGTCGTTGGAGCGGTCCGCGGCGAGATACGAAAGCTGCAATCGACGGCACGAGCGATAGCAACGCTCGACGCTTTGGCGGCACTCGCCGAGACGGCAGCCAAGCGAAACTATGTTCGGCCGGTTCTGCACGATGGCGATGAGATCGAGATCAAGAACGGCCGCCATCCTGTCGTTGAATCTTTTGTCGAGGGTTCGTTCGTCCCGAACGACGTTTATCTCAATAACGCTACCGATCGCCTGCTTGTTATCACCGGCGCGAACATGGGCGGCAAATCGACGCTCCTTCGGCAGGTCGCATTGATCCAAGTACTTGCACAGATCGGATCATTCGTTCCGGCGACTTCGGCACGCCTTCCGATCGTAGACCGTATCTGGACCCGCGTCGGGGCATCCGACGATCTGGCCTCCGGCCGTTCGACATTCATGGTCGAAATGACCGAGACCGCAACCATTCTTAACAATGCAACGCCGCGAAGCCTCGTCATTCTTGATGAGATCGGCCGCGGCACTTCGACGTTTGATGGGCTTGCCATCGCGTGGTCTGTTGCCGAGTATCTCCACAACTCGCCCGACCACTCGGCAAAAACGCTCTTCGCAACTCATTATCACGAACTCGCGGAGTTGGCCGAGCATCTTCCGGGTGCGAAAAACTATCAGATATCTGCCATCGAGCGGGACGGCGAAGTGGTTTTCCTGCACAAGCTGACGCCCGGGCAGGCATCGAAGTCCTACGGCATTGCCGTTGCGCGGCTTGCGGGCCTCCCGGCTGAGGTCATCGCACGGGCGAATGAGGTGTTGAAGAAGCTTGAGAAATATGAGCTCGCCGTCTTTTCAGATGAATCGACGTCGGGGCTCAAGCGGGCCGCCGGCCGGTCGGCCGCTGCCCAAATGCCGCTATTCTCCGGGTCAAACGAACCCGATAGTCCGCTGAACTAGGTGAAACTGTTTGGAAAGATCACTAGGTAAATTATTCTTCATTGGGATCCCGGGCCCGGAGCTCGACGCTCAGACATTGGAGTTGCTTGAGCACGTTCGCCCGGGCGGAATTTGCCTCTTTGCCCGCAACATAAAGTCGCCTTTGCAGGTGAGCGAACTTCTCGCCGGTCTTCGTGAGATCCTTGGCCCGCAGGTTATGCTCAGCATCGACCAGGAAGGCGGAACCGTGGATCGCCTTCGTCGGATCATCGAGCCGTTCCCTGCCGCGGAAAAGATCAGAACTGCCGACGAAGCCGCCGAACACGGGTCCCTCATCGGCCGAACACTTCGGCTGCTCGGTTTCAACGTGAACTTCGCTCCGGTCGTTGATGTCGCGACCGAAAGTCGCCTTTTGAACAACAACGGATTGCGAGGCCGTTCCTTTGGTCGTTCGGTTGACGAGGTCGTGGAAATGGCCGGAAGCTTTCTTGCGGCGATGGAGGCTGAAGGCGTCGCCGGCTGCCTTAAGCACTTTCCGGGCCTAGCCGGAGCCAACGTCGATTCGCATGAGGAATTGCCCCAGATCGCAGTTGATGAAAATGAATTTGCAACGGTCGATCTGCCGCCGTTTCGGAGCCTGATCGAAAGTAACAAGGTGCGTTTCGTCATGGTCGCTCATGCCATTTACCCTGAGCTTGCCTTGCAGGAGCGGGATCGAAATGGCAGACTCGTACCTTCTTCCTTGAGCGGTGCAGTACTGGACGATCTTCTTAGAGAGCGGTGCGGTTTCGAGGGAGTTGCGATAACGGATGATCTTTTAATGGGAGCAATAACACGCGAATACGGCCTTCCGGATGCGTGTGTCATGGCGGTCGCGGCGGGCGAAGATATGCTCGCGATCTGCTCTGAGCCTGAGATCGTAAAGAGTAGTTTTGACCGTCTAGCTGAAGCGGCAGAAACGGGCGAACTGAACCAAGCGAAGATCGCATCCGCGATAGACAGGATCGATCGGATAGCCTCGACGCTCGCCGAGCCTATCGGCCTTGATCTCACGGAGCTCGAAACGATCTCCGAAAGGATCGCAGAATTCAAATCACGTCTTCAGTAAAATCAGTTTATATTTTGTAATGATGATCTTTCAGAAATTTTTCGTTTTTCTCGTCATTTTCGTAATGGCCTTTTCGGTTTCGTGCCGCCGAGGTGGTTCGGAGTACGTTACCGTCGCCCTTTCGGAATCGTTTTCCGGTTTCGACACGCTGACCTCGGACAAGTCCGACGCAGCCGCCGAACGCGTCCGGAACCTGATGTTCAACGCCCTGGTCAAAAAGACCGAGAGCTTTGATTACACCGGGGAAATGGCCGAAAGCATCGAGACCTCCGAAGACGGAAAGACCATCACATTCAAATTGCGGCAGAACATCAAGTTTCATAACGGAGCCGGCTTCACCTCGAAAGACGTGAAGTACACATTCGACGAACTGTTCAAGAGCACCGGATATAAACGGCTCGCGTTCTTTGATTCGGTTGACAAGAAGCTTGTCCCGCATATCGACGGCATCGAAACCCCTGATGAATTCACGGTTGTATTCCGCATCGCTCGTCCGGCTCTGAAGAACCAGCTTCTCTCAAACCTCGTCGCGATACCTGTGATCCCGGACGGAACCGTCGCGACGCAGAGGACGCAGCCGATCGGCTCAGGGCCCTTCAAGTTCGTTAATTTTGACCAATCGCAAAGCACCGTAGAACTTGAGGCTTTCGCTGAATACTGGGACGGGGCTCCGAAGGTAGCCAAGTTGCGGGTTAAGACGATCCCGGACGCGAGTGCCCTTCAGGCCGAACTGCAAACCGGGGCCGTCGATATTGCTCCGGTTCCCTCAAACTTAACGCCCGATTCACTGAAGACACTTGCGGGGCAGGCCAATCTGAACGTCCAGCAGTTCGATGGGTCAAACATTCAATACCTTGGGCTCAATACTCAGTCAGCACCATTGACGAACGTCAAGATCCGGCAGGCGATCGGCTACGCGATCGACCGAGAAAAGATCATCCGCGAACTGCTCTCGGGGCAGGCAAAGATCGCTCACTCGATACTTCCCGAAGCCTCGTGGGCCTATTCACCGGGTACGCAGTATGGCTACGATCCGGAGCGGGCCAAAAAGCTCATCGCCGAGGCCGGCTATAAGAACGAGCCGATCAAATTCAAGTTCGCTGCCGGCAACGCAGCGTACAGCAGCTATGCCCAGGCGATCCAGAATATGCTCGTTGAGGTCGGATTGAATGTACAGATCGAAACTCTTGATCCGAACACGATCCGCGAGCAACTTACTCAGGGAAATTTCCAGATGAATACCGGCGTCTGGGTTGGCGGGAATCAGGATCCGATCTTCATGAAAGATCTGTTCACCACCGCTCGTATTCCGGGCCCGAACGTCAGTTGTTGCAACCGGAGCCGATACAGCAATCCCGAGGTCGATAAATTGGTCGAACAGGCCGTCAATGAGACCGATCGTGCAAAGGCCAAGCAGCTCTATGTCGATGCCTGGGCCATTATCAGCAATGAACTGCCGCTATTCCCGCTGTGGTATCCGGCAAATATGGTCATCACAAGCAAGCGGATCGGCAATGTGAAGATCAGCCCGAGCGGCGACTGGAGTTTTATCAAGGACGTGACAGTGCAGAATTAAGCGGAAAAACGGTTTCGGCTTGACAAACCCTATTCGAAAAGTAAAATAAGGGTTTGCTGTGCGGGAGTAGCTCAGTGGTAGAGCGCAACCTTGCCAAGGTTGAAGTCGCGAGTTCGACCCTCGTCTCCCGCTCCACGTTTTCTAAGGAGAAATGATAACGGCGATTCGGTGAAGACGTTGGCTTTGCCTTCATCCCTTATCCTTTCTCCTTTATACTTTCCATACGCGGCGGCGTAGCCAAGTGGTAAGGCAGAGGTCTGCAAAACCTTTATTCATCGGTTCGATTCCGATCGCCGCCTCCAGCATTTAGCCCATTCCCCGACATCGCATTTCCTTTCCAAAGCATCATAGAGCGTGAGAATACTTCTCTTCCGGACGGAGTTGTCCCAAGGGCAGAACTTTCACTTCTCGTTTATCGTTGGAGAGAAATTGAAGAGTGTTCTCGTGATGCTTCGCACCGCTCTTCGCTTTTGACTTACTTTTTGTTAGCTTTGGGAAAAATGAGAATTACAAGTCCGTTTTCGTTCGCCGGAAAAACCAAGTGGTTGAAATACTGCCTATTGTTGACGGCGGTTCTGACTTCGCTTTCGTTCAGCATTAACGGCCAAACGACGGAGGTTCAGAAGCCCCGTGTGGTTCAGCCCGGGGCTCCGGGACAGCCGACGCGTCAACTTCCAAGCGAAACCAAAGGATCACTGCCCGCCACGTCGCCTAAAGATGTTGAATTCATGCAGGGCATGATTATGCATCACGCACAGGCCGTTGAAATGACCGCGTTGATCGCTGCTCGGACGACGAACCGAGACCTACAACTGCTTGGCGAACGGATCAGCAAGTCGCAAGAGGACGAGATCGCGTTCATGATCCGTTGGCTCGAATTAAGAAACCAGCCAACCGAAACGAAAGCCCACGGTAGCTCATCACACGGCGGCGGTTCGCACCGAATGCCCGGAATGCTCTCTGCGGCTCAGATGAATGAGCTTCGAAATGCAAAAGGACGCGAATTCGACCGGCTCTTCCTTGAAGGGATGATCCAGCATCACGAGGGCGCGCTCGTGATGGTCAAGGACCTGTTCGAGACCGCCGGTGCGGGGCAGGATGCCGAACTCTTCAATTTTGCTACCGATGTCGATAGCGGCCAACGTGCCGAGATAAAAACGATGGAAACTTTGTTGTCGAAAATCCCGTAAAGATAAAGTCATGAGTAAAGTGCAATCGCTAAAGTCGCTAATTTTTCTCGCCTGCATGCTGCTGGTCTTCTCCGGCACGTCGGCGATCGTTGCCCAAAATGGCCCTAAGCCGCTTCCTCCGGGAATGAAGGGAGCGGACTCGAACGATCCGCGGGCAAAGCTCTCGCCGGGGCTTTTTGACGCCGGTGAGGCTGCCGTTGGGATCAAGCACATCTCGTTGCTGAAAAAGCCTGCTGCGTTCGATCTCGGTATCGACCCCGAAGGCCCGAAGATCGGAACGGCACTCAATGCCCTCGGCATTCCCGACCCGAAGATGGTGCCTGCACAGATGCGGCTCTCATTCGCCGGACTTGCTTTCGCAAATTCGGATCTGGCATTTCAGGGTAACCGTCTTTTCCTCGGAAATTTTTACGGTGTCAATATCTATGACATCTCCGACCCCGCGGACACAAAGCTCTTGACCTCAATGGTCTGCCCGGGCGGCCAAGGCGACGTCTCGGTTTACAAGAATCTGATGTTCATGTCGGTCGAGATGCCGAACGGCCGGCTCGATTGCGGTGAGCAAGGCTTCCCCGCGACCGGAGCACCGGGCGGAAATGGCCCGCCGGCGGCAAACAAAGACCGCTTCCGCGGCGTTCGCATTTTCGACATAAGCGATATTTCGAGCCCGAAACAAGTCGGCGCCGTACAGACGTGCCGCGGTTCGCACACGCACACTCTGGTGGTCGACCCCAAGGACAAGGAGAACGTTTACATTTACGTTTCGGGAACGTCGTTCGTCCGCCCCGGCGAAGAGCTTGAAGGCTGTTCAGGCGGCCCGCCCGACAAAGACCCGAACACCGCTCTTTTCCGGATCGAAGTGATCAAGGTGCCGCTCAAGGCTCCGCAGGATTCAAAGGTGGTGAACGCACCGCGCATTTTCGGCGACCCGAAAACGGGTGCGATCAATGCGCTGAATGACGGCGGTTCGCATGAATCGCAGGGCCGTCCGCAGGAAACGAATCAGTGCCACGATATTACCGTCTATTCGGAGATCGGCCTTGCCGCCGGAGCCTGTGCGGGTAACGGAATTCTCCTTGATATCAAGGATCCGGCCAATCCAAAGCGAGTAGAAGCCGTTAACGATCCTAATTATGCCTATTGGCACTCGGCTTCATTTTCAAATGACGGCAAAAAGGTGGTGTTTACCGACGAATGGGGCGGCGGCATGGGGCCGCGTTGCCGTGAGTCGGACCCGAACAAGTGGGGAGCAAACGCTCTTTTCCACCTGAATGGCACCAAGCTGGAGTTCAAGAATTACTACAAGCTGCCGGCAGCACAGAGCTCCACCGAGAACTGCGTCGCACACAACGGCTCGCTCGTTCCTGTTCCCGGCCGCGACATCAAGGTGCAGGCGTGGTATCAGGGCGGAATTTCCCTGATGGACTTCACGGATGCGGCCAACCCGGTCGAGATCGGTTACTTCGACCGCGGCCCGATCGACAGCAAGATGCTCGTCATGGGCGGTTCATGGTCGGCATATTGGTACAACGGCCGCATCTACTCGGCAGAGATCGCCCGCGGGCTTGATATTTTCGAGCTTGAGCCGACCGAGAACCTTTCGCAG
Organism: uncultured Chloracidobacterium sp.; assembly: GCA_964526245.1. Lineage (GTDB taxonomy): Bacteria > Acidobacteriota > Blastocatellia > Pyrinomonadales > Pyrinomonadaceae > OLB17. The sequence goes on from CAZGLZ010000001.1 coordinate 74,110, forward strand.
AATGAGATCGATGCTGCCAAGCTCGTTCGCTTTGACGTGTTGAACGTTCAGAATCAGGAGCGCTATGACTGGCCGCGTAAGCTCGTCGTGGCAAAGGCCTACGTCGATCAGCTCGAGCGATCCAAGGCGATCAGCGCTACGCAGATCGGAGAACTGCGGCAGGCCATCGCGACTGCCGAGACTTCGAACCTCGACAAAGAATCGAAGTCGAAGCTGAAGGATCTCGCGTCCTCGCTGCAAAAAACAAAGGCAGCAGATGAGGTAAGCGCAGGCCGGATCCGGGCACTTGTCGAAGTGCTCAAGAGCCCGCAGGCATAGTGCGACAGCGATAGGCACAAGGAAGGGGCTGTCCGAAAGGGCAGCCTCTTTTTATTTCGCGTTAATGAACAAGACGAGAAGTAGAGCGGAACGAGATGTCCAGGCGACGGTTCGGATCCAGTTCGTATAAACAAGTCGCCGATGGGCCTCGTGCGAGAACCCTTTTGCGAGCCGCTCATGGCACGGCACCTGAACAAGAAAAGTGGAAGCCCAGATGACGCTAAGCAGAACGAGATTCGCGAACGCCCAATTCGATACGCTTGACTGCCAACCGAGATAAAGCAAGGCGATCGCTGTCGCCAGCTCGAAAAGCATCACAGGCCCGACCACGTAGCTCGTTAGGTTTTGGTGACGGCGATGATACTCGGTGTAGTTCTCAGGGCCGACCGCATCCATGAGCGGATAGTGAACGATCTGGACGAACCAGATCGATCCCGTCATGAATAGCGTGGCCGCGAGATGGAAAAGCAGAACGGACTGTTCGAGGCCGGCGTTCATTGCAGATTGTCTATGACGGCACGGGCGGCCCGCCCTCCGGAGACCATCGCTCCCTGTATCGAGGCGTTATCAATGTGGTCGCCGCAGACGTAAACGCCGGGCCTGACCCTGACTTCCCTCTCTGCGGGCGTCAGTGCCGGCGGTTCCTGCGAAGGCAACGCGTAGTCGATCTCGTAGGTGGCAAGATGCTTCCATTCATCGACCTCGCGTCCAAACCAATCAGCAAGCTGATCTCTGACCTCGGCCAATAACGCAGAAGCGTCGTGACCCGTGCCAAGTACCGAAATGGAAGCGAGGTCGGTGCCCTCCGGGCCATAGCTCGGTGCAATACGAGTTGGAAAGCAAATGTTGTTGATCGGGCCGGTACCGTCGCCGTTGAGGATAAGAACGGCGTCGGTCAGTGGTGCAAGCGGAACCGAAAAGTAAATGCATGTAACGCCGACGCCTTTCGGAGTCTCCGGTGTGCCCAAAAGCTTCGCGGCGGCCGGTGCTTCCGTAGCGATAACGGTTGCGGCCGCTTCGATCACTTCGCCGTTGTCGAGAGTTACAATGCCGTCGCCAACACTCGCAACCTTGGTGTTCAACCGAATATTTCCAGCCGGGAGCTTTTCAGCCAGAGCCCGCGGGATGGCTTCCATCCCTTCAGCGGGCAGGCAGGCATTTCCCATCGAGAACATCCAGAAAACAAAATCGAACATCCGGCTTGAGGTCTTCAGTTCCCTTTCGAGAAATATGCCGCCGAGAAAAGGCCGAAAGAACCGCTCGATCAGCGAATCAGTAAATCCTGCCGCCTCGAGCCGCTCGAGCGTTGTGGTCTCCTTTCGTTCAAAGAGCTTTTCCGACGCATCTTTCAATACATCTGCGCGGATCAGGCCGACTCTGAGCTTATCAAAGAGCGTTCCGATCGGCGTGAAGACCGTTGGGATCGCCGCAAGCGGCCGGCGAAAGGGATCCGTTACCGAATGAAATTCGCCTTTGTAACGAACAAGAGCACCCGGTTCGAATTTTCGAAGGTTGAGTCTGGTCAGGTCAATCCGGCGATTCACTTCCGGATAGCTGTCAAGAAGCACCTGAAAACCGCGGTCGAGCTTGAACCCTTCAACAACATCCGCTTTTACCCTTCCGCCAACTCGGTCAGATGCCTCAACAATGAGGAATTCTCGGCCGGCTTCCTGCAGATCCAACGCACAACAAAGGCCGGCCAGCCCGGCTCCGATGATCACAATTGGCTTGTTCATAGTTCGAGTCGATCCAGATTATTGGGCAGAACTCAGCCGCTGCCCAAAGTCCTTCCGGTAAACGCTTTACATTCGCGGACGCGCGAAAGTAGGTTTCATTGGTCAGTTCTACTTTTCTTTTTGCCGAGTCTCGCTTAGGATGATTCTACCCGCGACCGCGGCAAACTGATAAGCGACACCGTTCTTCTTTGACCGACCAATGCAACCTCTCGAGCCCTTATATCCACTTTTGATAGATCCGATCTGGCTGCCGGCGACCGTTATTTTCGTCTTCGGAGCCGCCGTCGGTAGCTTTCTCAACGTCGTTATCCATCGTGTTCCGAACGAGCAATCGATCGTCTTCCCGAATTCGGCGTGTCCAAAGTGCTCGGCTTCGATCAAGCCGTATGACAACATCCCGGTTCTAAGTTGGCTGATCCTCGGTGGAAAATGCCGCAACTGCAAGGCCCCGATCTCGGTGCGTTATCCGGCGGTCGAGCTTTTGAATGCACTTCTTTGGCTCGGAGCGTTCTTGATCTTCGGCCTGAATGCATTTCTCCCGGTCGCATTGGTTTTCGTTACGGTAACGGTCGTCCTTGTGTTCATCGATGCCGAGCACATGATCTTGCCGAACGTTATCACTTACCCGTTTCTCGCGTTTGCGATCATCGTCCGCATCGCGTTTCCGCTGATGGCGGGCAATAGCTTTTTTCCCGATACATTGGCGTATCCGCTTACGGGCCTCGCGGGACAGCATCCGGTACTTGTTTCGCTCGCCGGTGCAGTTCTCGGAGCGCTTGCGGGCGGCGGAATTCTCTGGGGCATTGGCGAGGCATGGAAACGGCTCCGCGGCGTTGAGGCAATGGGCCTCGGCGATGTGAAGATGATGCTCGGCTATGGTGCCTTGCTTGGTTGGCGGCTTGCGTTCCTTTCGATCTTCATTGCCGCATTTGCCGGAGCGGTCGCCGGTATCGGGCTGATGCTGATCAAACGTGACCGGAACTTTCAGGCACAGATTCCGTTCGGTATCTTTCTCGGCATCGGTTCTATCGCCGCACTCTTTTTCGGCGAAACGATCGTCTCGTGGTATCTTGGGCAGTTTGCGTACTGACGAATTGCCTCAGGCAGGCCGCTTTGCTGCTTGTTCGAAGCACGCGGCCGAACAGAACATCGGGCCGTTCCCGACCTTTCGCATCTTCGATTCCGGCTGCCAGTTGCCGCACGTCATACATCGAGCAAGTTTGCCGCCTGCTTGTTCCTCGACCTTACCCAACGGCTGCTCCGGAAACCTGCCGGCACGTATCTCCTTGACCGCTTTCCAAACGCCGTAAGCGGCCCGGAGCTGTTTCCGGTAGCGGAATGCTGACAAGGCAAAGAGCACCGCAATTACGCCGAGGATAATTAGGGCTTCTCTCATTTCTGGGTCGTCGGCTGCTGCAGGAGAAGTTCTTCGAGCTCTTTGATGACCGGGCTGGCAGGATTCACCGAACGCAATCGCTTAAGCGTCTCAATTGCCAGATCTCCCTGCCCCGCCTGCCAATATGCACGCGTCAGGAACTGCAATGCTTTTTCTTGTTTGGGATTGTCCTTCAAAACCGTCTCAAATTCCTTGATCGCATTCTTGTTGTCGGGCGGAGTTTGAAGAAAATATGTGAGAGCGTAATCGGTCCGCACATCAACGTCATTTGGCCGTGCATCAAGCGCCATCTTGTAATAATTCCGGGCGTTCTCGAAGGGCTCGTTCTTCTTTTCAAAATAGCCAACGTCGAAATTCGCGTTCCCCAAAGCGACCTTTATCTGGTAATCACCCGGATTCAGTTTCAACGCACGCTCGAGCAGCCGTGCCGATTCACGCAAAAGTGCCGTATCCTGCTGCATCGCGGAATAGCGATAGAGAGCCAGCCCGAGATCACGCTGAAACGCAAAGTTTTCCGGGCTCGCGTCCGCCTCGGCGATCTTGGCACGGATTTCTTCATTCGAAAGGGTCTGCGAGTTCGAATTGCTGTTCTCGGCAGCGGAATCGGAACCGATCTTTTCAACCTGATTTCGCAGCGATGCTACCTCGGAGCGGTTCAAGGCATTGGCAACGAGAAAGCCGCCAATAAAGCTTAGGATCACTGAGATAACGGAAATGGCGATATACGCTTTCGGCATCACCCTCAATCGTATCAAACCTGTCAGGGCAAAATAAAAGCGGCCGTCCGATTCCGACAGCCGCCGCGAAACAAAACTCTACTTCTCATCAGTGTCCGGTGGAATATACGGCAGGTCACCGGCACGGCGCCGAATAGGCGGATCCGTTGCTCGTCGCCGCGGAACTGTCTCATTATTGCGCCGATCGACGCTTCCCGCTGGCAGTCCCTTTCCGTGAACGGCTTCGACCAAAATACGAGTTATTTCTTGGGAAAGCGTTCTGTGCTCCGCCGCGGCACGGCGCCGAAGCGATTCCTTGAGTTCGTTCGGAACGTACGCCCCGATGAAAACTCCTTTCCTGTTTGCCATAGATTTTTTCGATTCTCCGGTCGTTTGAAAAGGCCTATTGGCGGAACAGCCTGTAAGCCGAATTCTGTATCCTCGTTAAGGATGACGGCCATTCATCTAGGCCGGCGGTCACCCGTCGGCTCCAGCAACCTACCCGGAAACGTCCGCCTTTCGGCGTTGCGGGCGGGCCGCCCGAAAACGTTTCCCTATTTGGTCTTGCACCGCGAGGAGTTTGCCTGGCCATACCTGTTGCCAGATATGCCGGTGGGCTCTTACCCCACCGTTTCACCCATCACCCCGAAGGGCTGGTCTTTTCTCTGTTGCACTTGTCGTCACCCGAATTAACGGGTGCCCGGACGTTATCCGGCTCGCTGCCCTTTGGTGTTCGGACTTTCCTCCCTAACAAAACTGTTACGGCGGCCGTCCGGCTGTTCCGCCTCAGGCAACCAAAATTATAGCAAAATTGTTGAACATCTGTAATCGGAATTTATCTTTTCTCTGCCGCAGCGTTCACTTTCAGCCGCCGCTTATAACCAGGTGTTCCCACTTGAGCCTTATTTCCTCGCGGACGCGGCTTTCGATCAAAGCCGGCGTCGAAAGCTTTAGAACTTCTCTTGCGAGAACCTGAGCCTCCTCGAATGCGATCGATTCAATTACGCGGCGTGCACCGGGAAGCGAATTGGCGTTCATGCTCAATTCCTCAGCTCCCATGCCGACCAGGAGTGGAATATAGAACGGCGAGCCTGCCATTTCCCCGCACAATGTGACCGGCCGGTTCCCGTTCTTTCCCGCGGCGAGCACGTCGCGAACGGTCCTCAAGACCGCCGGATGTAGCGTCTGGTACCAATTTGCAACGTTCTCGTTATCTCGGTCCGCCGCAAGAAGATATTGAATAAGATCGTTTGTGCCAAGGCAGAAAAAGTCCGCCTCCGAGCAGAGTTCTTCAGCAAGGATCGCGGCGGCCGGAACCTCTATCATGATCCCGATCTTCGGTTCGCCGAATTCGATGCCACGCGAGCGGAGCCGTTCTCGAACATCGCTGATGATCTCGCGTACCTCGCGTACCTCGCCGGGGTCAGAGATCATCGGAAGCACGATGTTCATCTCGCCGGCTGCCGAGGCACGAAGAAGCGCACTGATCTGACGTCGGAATTCCTTTGCATAGCTCAAGCTGAGCCGAATTCCCCGAAGCCCAAGGGCCGGATTGCGCTCGCGGTCATCGCCCCGTCCGGAGATCTGCCCGACACCGATGTCGAAGGTCCGAATGTTGACGCAGTGGCCCGCAACCGACCGCAAAAGCGTCGAATAAGCCTCATACTGCTGTGCTTCCGTTGGAAACCTTCCGAAGCGGCCGATCAACGATTCCGACCTGAACAACCCGACACTATCCGCACCGTTTCGCCTTGCGATCGGATACCCGTTGACCGAGTCCAGATTCGCGCTCAGCCGGATGACACGACCGTCGAGAGTTCTTGCCGGTTCGGTAACATCCTTAACGATCTTGCTTATTTCAGGGGCTTTTGGCGTCCTGTCGCGGTAATCGGCCTCCGTTGCTGCGGAAGGATTGAGCACGACCTCGCCTCGGTATCCGTCAACGATGATCCGGTCGCCGTTTCGAAGGTGCCTAAGTATCTTTCTTAGTCCAGTTACGGCAGGAATGTTGAGTTCACGGGCGAGAATATACGCGTGCGACGTCCAGCCGCCGTGTTCGCTTACAATTGCGATCGGCCGGTCTTCGCCAAGCTCGATCAGCGTCGAAGGGCGGATCTCTTTTGCAGCCAAAACCGATCCCGCCGGAAGCCGCATCGGCGTTCGACGCCTTTGGCCGAGAGCGGCTTGTATCCTGTCGGAGATGTCCTGAATGTCAGTCGCTCGTTCGCGAATGTTAGGATCCTCGAGCGAACGGTACTTGATCAGATAAGAATCGGTGACGGTTTTCACCGCCCATTCGGCGTTGACGTGTTCTTGTGAGATCGAATCCTCAAGTGCTGAAAGAAAACTTCGATCCTCGAGAACAAGGAGGTGGGTGTCTAGTATTCCCTCGGCGATCGAGTTCAGCGCGGTATTCTCCGATCTGATCAGGCGTCGGATCTGGTCGCGGGCGACCGCTATCGCCGTCCGAAGCCGTCGCACCTCACCGGAAACGGCATCTTCATTGATCGATACCCGGAAGAACTGCCGACGGTCGCCATATAAAGAAACGATCTGTCCGATCGCGATGCCGCGAGAGACAGCCCTGCCGACATACCTGATCTGGTTTTTTCGGCCTGCGTTGTCGCTCACGTGTATCGATTCCGAGAAAAAGACTAATTGCCAAAGCTAATGCCGCCGCCTGATTGTGACGGGAAGAAAGGCTTCAGCATTCCGGCAAACGCCGCGAGGTTTCGGGTCTGGATCAGGACCTCTCCCGGCCCCGAAAACTCCGCCACGAGGCCCTCGCCGCTCGCCAAGCTACGGAAGAAACCGGCCTTTGACGCTTTTCGAAGGTTGTACTGCATATGCCCTTCCCAGGCCACAAGATGCCCGGTATCGACCACATATCCCTCGCCCGGTGCTAGAACCTTCCGGTGGATCGCTCCAAAAGATGATATGAGAAGCAATCCGCTGCCAGAGACCTCGAGCAAGAACAGCCCTTCGCCGCCGAAGAAAGACTTCGCTCCGCCGAACTTTGTCTCGACCGTAAGGCTTGTATCGCCGGCAAGGTAGGAACTCGACTGGACCTTGAACTGTTGGTTCCGCATCTCGATACCGACAATATCGCCGGGCGTTCCCGGCGCGAGTGCGACCTCGCCGGGGCCGCCCTGTGCCGTAAACGTCGACACGAAGGCAGATTCACCACCGACGGCACGCTTTAATGCTCCGAAAACACCGCCTTTCATTTGCGACTGAAGATCGACATTCGAGGACATCGAGACCATCGCGCCCGCCTCGGCATTGACCGACTGGCCCGCATCCAGCTTAACGACCGCGAGAGCGAACGAACCGGCGTGTTTTATTTCCCACGTGTAGCCTCTTCCCTGGCCGCGGCCGTCCTGATCGAAATGAAATGTTTCGTTCGATCGCGGCGGCGGAGCACCGACGACCGGCGGCGGTTCCGCAACCGCCAAAGTAAAGCCGCAGGACCCGCAAAATCGGGCATTTGGAGCGATATCAGCTGTGCATTTAGGACAATTCATTTATATTGCTACTCCTGAGCGTTGAAGGATGATCGAGCTTGCCTCGTCGGCATTTGCCGCAAAATCGAGGAGGTCAACGTCCTTTGAAGATACGACGAGTTCCTTCTCCCAGTTCGCAACTACGTTTCGCCAGCATTCGCCGACCAGCACGAGCGGCCTCGGCGAAAGGACATTGGTTTGCAGCTTGTTCCAAACGAGAGATATCTCGGTGACCGTCCCCATTCCCCCACGGAAGGCGACGAACCCGACCGAACGCGTGATCAAATTCTGCAGGCGATCGTAAAAATGGTCCGTGGCAACCTTATCAGTAAGGAAGCGGTTCGGCTCGGACCGAAATTGGTTCATCACGATCCCAAAAACGCGTCCGCCGGCCTCGCGGGCTCCCTTGGACGCTGCTTCCATTACACCTAAATAGCCGCCGGTGCAGATAGCAAAGCCTGCCTCAGCCAATCTTTTCCCAAGATCATGTGCATCTTGATACTCGGGCGAATCCGCGGTGCATTTTGAACCGCCGAAGATCGTCACCATTTTCTCTGGGGCATTATCGGGCACAGTTGATTTCCTCCGCTTGCAGGGTCTTGATAGCGAAATTATATCTGATACGGAACCAGCATCAAATCAGTTTGGCGGATTCGAATGCTCCGCTTCCTCAGGCGTCATATTACCGGCCTGATGGATGGCCTTTACCGTATTCGTGATCGCCAGCAGCACAAGCCCGATGAGGAAAAACGCTATCAGTGCGAGTATAGCCTGCCGATATGAACCCGTAACGCCAATTACGACCGCAAACACCGCATTTCCGAGCCACGAAGTTCCCTTTTCGGAGATCTCATAGATCCCAAAAAATGCCGATTCACGCTCCTTTGGGATCATCTGTGAATAGAGCGACCTGGAAAGAGCTTGCGTGCTTCCAAGTACCAACCCAATGAATACGGCCATTCCGATGGCTTGAGCCGTTGTCTCAAGGAATCCGTAAGCAAAAATGACAATGCAGCACCAGATGGCGAGACAGACCATGATCGTCCGCTTTGCCCCGATAAAACGCGAAATGTACTCAAATCCGATGGCTCCGATCAACGCCGAGATCTGTGCGACGACGAATATCCCCAAAAGAAACGTCTGGTCCGTTTCGAGCCCCCGCGAAACAAAAAGCTCCTGAGAAAGAAACACGGACGAATTGAGAATTACCGTTTGAATACCATCGTTATAAAAGAGATACGCGATAAGGAAGAGCAGCGTATACCGCAATCCCGAGAGCTCTTTGATCGTCCCGCCAAGTTCCTTGAATCCCGCAGTTAGCAGATTTTGCCCGTCTTTGCGCTCCCGCTTCTGATTGCGGTTTTTTAGCAATCGAAACGTTACGATCGCGAAAAGCCCCCACCATAGCGACGCCGCGAGCATCGATATCCGAACCGCAGTTCCCTCTGTAATGCCGATCGCAGGGGCTAACTGGATCAACGCGATGTTCAGAAAGAGCATTATGATGCCGCCGAGGTAGCCTGCGGCGTATCCGTGGCTTGAAACGCGGTCGCGGCGGTCCTCGGTGGTGATGTCGATCAAATAGGCGTTGTAAAAGACGTTTGTCGCCGCGAATGATATGTTTGCGGCGATAAGCAAAAGACAGCCCCAGAGGTAGTTGTCGCCGGTAATGAAAAACAGCAGCGAACTTGCTATGACGCCGGCGTAGCAAAACCCGGCCATCATCCGCTTTTTTAGGTTCGTGTAGTCGGCGATCGAGCCGAGGATCGGCAATAGAAAGACCTGCGCGAAGACCGAAACGCCAAGCGTTGAAGTGAACAGGTTGTCGGAGGTGATCGAAGCGTACCCGCCGAGCGAGAGAACTGTCCCGCCGCGGCCGACGTCATTTTGGGCAAGAGCGGTCAAATATGGCCCAAGCAGCACGCTAACGACCGTCGTATAAAAGGCCGAATTTGCCCAGTCATAGGTGATCCAGCCAAAGATCTCCCGCTTATCGTTCTTTTCTGCCATTTTTTTGAACTCGGAGATGTTAGCAGATTCGCGGCAATGTGGCACGGCTACTTCTGATGAAGCGCCGAGAAAGCAAATAAAAACGGACACTTCACTCGTCGTGCGTTGTCCACGGCGTCTTGACATGAAAATCGAAACGATGTACTTTTAGGGCACTTTTCTTTTCTAAAGTCTTGAAAATTTGGTCTTCCAAAACATTCTCGAGCGAGCGATTGGGCTTGTTTTAGTCATGTTTTGGGCAATCTGAGGAGGGAGATTTCTAGTATGTCTTGGACACAAAAGGTTTTGTCCTCACGAAGCCTTGCAGCCGTTGCCGCCGTTGGCGTCTTCGGAGCAACGGCCTTTTATCTTGGTTCGCTCGACACTGAGGTCGAAGCGAGCAAATCAGTTGAAGTCGCGGCATCCGCGCCTTCAGCGACTTTCCCCGCAAACGCAGGTTCGCTCGGAGCGATCCCCGACGGCGGCCCCGGCTGCGGTGTCCCGGCAGGATCCAATCGTGACGTAACGTTCACGGTGAGTGGTCTGTCCGGTGCTCCGACGAATGTCGAAGTAAGCATGACCTTTGGCGGGCCGGTTCACTCTTGGGGTGGCGATGTGACGGCAACACTGATCGCCCCGAACGGTACCCAGTTTGCGGTATTTGGGCGGCGCGGTTCAACGACCGCGACCGGTTGCGGTTCCGGTAATGACCTTGCTGGTCCCTATAACTTTAAGGATACCGCAGCTGCCACTAACTGGTTTTCCGTAGCCGGGAACCCGACGCCGGCTGGCGACTATCGTTCGACAACCGTTGGCGGTACTGCAACAAGTGGTGCTGTAACATCGTTATCGCCCGCGTTCGCCGGTGTGGCCAATCCGAACGGAACATGGACACTGCGTGTTAATGACTCCGGCGGTGGCGACACTGGTGCTGTATCAGCTGCTTCGTTGACGGTTGATGCCGGAGCGGCTCCGGGTGGTTCGCCAACCTCTGATTTCGACGGCGATGGCAAGACCGACTTTGCGGTTGCTCGTCAGACAAACGTCCCGATTGCCGGGCAGGTCCGTTGGTTCATTAACCCGAGCTCGACCGGCACGGTTGTTGGCTATGACTGGGGTATCGGTACAACCGACTTCTTCACTCCGGCCGACTTCGACGGCGATGGCAAGGCAGATATTGCAACTTGGCGTCCCGGTGCAGCCGATGTTGCGGCGTTCTACATCCTCCGCAGTTCGAACAACACCGTTCAGATCGAAACGTTTGGTGTCACCGGCGACAACCCGTCGGTCGCGGGTGATTACGACGGAGATGGCAAGGCCGATCCGGCGGTATTCCGTTCTCCGGCGGGTTCTGGTGCCCAGGCTTTCTTTTTCTATCGTGGAAGCCTTAACAACCCGGGCGGCAACATCACCTTCGTCCCCTGGGGATCGGGCGGCGGAACGTCGTTCCCGGCAGTTGGTGACTTCGACGGCGACGGCAAGAACGACTTCGTTGTCCAGCGACCCGCCGGCGGCGGCCAGGCAGCTTTCTGGCACCTACTTTCTGGCGGCGGTACGCAGGTCGTTCCGTTCGGTCTCGATACGGACTTCATCGTTCCGGCCGACTATGACGGCGACGGAAAGACCGATCTTGCTGTAAGCAGAACCACCGACGGTGCACGCGTTTGGTTCGTACGTCCGAGTGCAACACCGGGTAGCCCGTATCAGGTTTCCTGGGGAACGAGCGCTACTGCCGATGCCCGAGCCTTGGGTGATTATGACGGTGATGGAAAGGCAGACTTTGGAATCTGGAGACCGGCTACCGGAACCTTCTGGATCCTGAACGGTGCTAACAACGCGGTCACGACATCGCAGCTTGGTGCGTCCGGCGACTTCGCTATTGCCGGCTGGCAGATCAACTAAAAGGCGTTTCATTAGAAACATGCTTTCAGAGGCTGCATTTGCAGCCTCTGATCGTTTTTGGGTATCCTCTTCATTCGCATTCCGGCGAGCCTTGTAAATGAAAGCAATGATACTCGCAGCGGGATTCGGCACACGCCTTTTTCCGCTGACCATCGATAGGACAAAACCGGCTATCCCATTCCTCGGAAAGCCGCTTGTCGGCTATGTAGCCGAGTATCTGGCTCGATACGGCTTTCGAGAGATAGTCGTAAACGTCCATCATCAACCGGACTCGGTCATCGCCGCCCTCGGCAATGGCGATGATTTCGGTGTAGAGATCCGTTACTCGATCGAGCAGCCTAACATCCTCGGCACGGCCGGGGCTCTAGACCACGCCCGAGACCTGCTCGGCGACTCGACATTCCTGACGATCAACGGCAAGTTGATCACGGATATCGACCTCACCGCTGCGATCGAAACTCATCGGAAAACGAACGCTGTCGCGACGATGGTGCTGCAACGAAACATTCATCGAGAGCGGTTTACGGAAGTACTCGTCGATAACGGCCGGATTACGGGTTTTGGAGCCATGCACGAATACACGCCGCTTGTCGCCGGCAGCGATTCGCCGTATATGTACACCGGCATTCAGATCCTTGAACCTCGAGTTTTCGACTACATCCCACGCGGCATCTATTCAGACATCGTTCCGAGTTTTTATCGCCCGGCGATCGAAGCAGGCGAGACCATCGCCGCACACGTATCTGACGGACGCTGGTTTGAGCTGTCAACGATGAAGCGATACCTCGACATCTCTATGGCAATGATCGGCGGTGGCGGAAACGTAACGGGATGGCACACAGAGATCGCGGAGCAAAGTTCGGTTTCAGATTCTGTTCTCTGGGACGAGGTCATTGTTGAACCCGGTGCAAGACTCGAACGTACCATTGTTGGAGATGGCGTTGTCATTAGGTCCGGACAAAAGTTTTATGATTCGGCGATCGTCCGGGCAGAAATGGTGCGAAATTGCGGCGAAATTCCGGAAAAGGCTGAGCCCGGAGAATTCATTGGCGACCTCTACGTCGTCCCGTTAAGGTAGGCGGTCCGAATTGTCAAAGCATCAACAGAAACGATTACAGGATGTCCTCACCGGCTCGGAGCTCGGCAACGTAGTTTCCGAACTCACGCCGGATGCCTCAACGCGCGAATTCTACCGGATCGAGAGCGGTGACACGACGCTGATCGGTTGTGTTTATGCCGCCGGCGACGCCGAAGGCCCACGCCAGCTCATCGATGTAACGAACCTATTTTTGCGGGCGGGACTTCCGGTCGCAAAGGTCATCCGCGAGTTTGTCGATGAAGGGATCGTTATTCTTGAAGACCTCGGCGAGAGCATTCTTCGGGATGCTTTGCTCAGTTCCTCCGCAAGAGAGAGCGAGCTTCTGATCAATGCCGCGATCGATCTTATCCCGAGGATCCAAGCGGCTACCGAATTGGCAATAACCTCCGGTTCCCTCGCGGGCAAGCTCCGGTTCGACCGGGAAAAGCTCTTGTGGGAATTGAACTTCTTCAAGGAGCATTACTTCACATCACTACGAGGCCAGCCGATCGAGACGTCGATCGACACACCGATCGAAGAAGAGTTCAGTGAACTCTCAGTCTGGCTCGAAGATCGTGCTTCGGTTCTCTGCCACCGCGACTTTCACACAGCGAATTTGATGGTTCACTCCGACGGCTCGCTGGCGATCATCGACCATCAGGACGCCCGGATCGGTTCCCCGACTTACGACCTCGTATCGCTTCTCCTTGACCGCATAACCGAACCGCCAAGCGATTCGTGGCTCGACGAGAAGATCTCGTACTTCCTCGAGGCTCGTTCCGCCAACGGACTCGCCGCCTTAGACAAGAGCGACTTTCGCATCGAGTTCGACCACCAGACGGTTCAGCGTTGCCTCAAAGCCGTCGGCACCTTTTCGTACCAATCAGCCTTCCGCGGCAAGCATCACTTCGAAGTCTACATCCAGCCAATGTTCAGGGTAGTCCTTCGCTCGATCGATCGGCTTGGAAAGTACCCGAACCTTCGTCAGATACTCACTGCCGAACTCCGCTAGACGCGGAAATGGTCGGCCTTCCAGTCCTTGATCGCCATCTTGATCTCTTTCTGCGTGTTTAGCCGCCCGGCAAGGGCTTCCTCGACGAGATGAGGAAGCTCTGCATCCGACGCAAATCGAAGCGCGACCATCTGGCCCACGCGAAGACTTGTTGCCCGTTCGGCCAGTTCGGGCGACAGCACCTTATCATAACGGAGACGCTCTTCGAGTCGGATCAGGCGGTCCTGAGCCCTGAGCGCCTGTACGCGGGCGGCGAGATTGACGAGGATCACGATCACCACCAAAAGGAGGAACTTGAACGATCCTGAATCGAAGAACCGCCACGCATCGACGATCGCCCAAACGAGCAGGACGAGCGACAGCGGAAAGATCACGAAATGGACAAGTGGGAACCAGCGTGTATGGTTGGAATAGCTCTGAGGTTGAATGTTTTCGTTGCTCATATAGTTGTTTGGATATCAAAGTTTCGAACCCGCCTTTGCGTTCCCGCTGCCCGCGGAAAAGTCCTCACCGGGGTTAACGAATAGGTTCTGCTCAAAGCGATACTGCTTATCGTAAAGCTGTTTGTAACGGCCGTCCATCGCGATGAGTTCTTCGTGGGTGCCGCGTTCGAGTATTTGCCCGGCTTCAACCACCAGAATCTGATCGGCGCTACGGATCGTAGAAAGTCGATGGGCTATCACAAAGGTCGTCCGGCCGCGGCGGAGATTGTTCAAACCCTCTTGGATAAGTGCTTCCGATTCGCTGTCGAGGCTCGAGGTAGCCTCGTCGAGGATCAGAATACGCGGGTCGGCGAGGAGCGCTCGGGCTATCGCAATCCGCTGCCGCTGCCCGCCGGAAAGCTTTACGCCGCGTTCGCCGACGACGGTTTCATAGCCATCCGGAAACTTCTCTATAAACTCATCCGCATTCGCTACGCGGCACATCTCGCGGATGGTCTCAAATGATGCCTCCGGATTGGCGAAACGTATGTTGTCGAGGATCGTGCCGTCGAAGAGAAAATTGTCCTGCAACACAACCCCGAGATGCTTTCGATAATCCCGCAAACGGATCGCTTGCAGGTCGAGGCCATCTACCAATACGGTTCCTTTCGTCGGACGAATGAAATTGAGCACAAGGCTGAGAATTGTTGATTTTCCAGAGCCGCTCGAGCCGACAAGCGCGGTCGTTGTCCCGGCTTCTGAACGGAACGAAACCCCACGAAGGACCGGCACGTCCTTGTCGTATTCGAACTCTACATCGCGAAACTCGATCCCGCCGTCGATTTTTGTCAGCGGACGCCGCTCTTTATCCTGTTCGTCCTCGGTGGACATCCCCATTACTTCGCGGATGCGGTCGAGTCCCGCAAGAGCTTCGGTGATCTGCGTTCCGACCGAGGTAAGCTCGATCACCGGCATCGCCAGCAGGAATGTGAAGGAGATATACATCAGGAAGTCGCCGAGCGTCATCGTCTGAGCCTGAACGGCGTTGCCGCCGATGACGATCATCACAACGGCTATCGCCCCGATGATGACCGACGAAAATGAACCGATCGCCGAGACGCCCGTGACCGTCTTTGCGACGTTCCGGAACAACCGATGGGCACCGCGGGCAAAGCTCAGGTCTTCGCGGCGTTCGGCTGTGTATGCCTTGACGACCCGAATGCCGCCGAGGCTCTCGCCGAGCCTTCCCGTAACCTCGGCCGTGATCTGCCCACGCTCGCGAAAGACCGGCCGCAGTACCTTGAACGCATACAGAAGTGCGGCCCCGAAGACCAGCAGAACGACCATCGTCGCGACCGTCAGTTGCCAGTTGATCCAAAACAGCACGCCGATCGCGATGCTCGCCGTAACGATACTGCCGATGATCTGTCCGAGCCCCGTGCCAACCAGGTTCCGGATGCCCTCGGCGTCGTTCATTATCCGCGAGATGAGCTGGCCGCTTTGGGTCGAATCAAAATATGAGATCGGCAACCGCTCGATGTGCGCCTGCACACGCTTGCGCATCTCGGTGATCGCCCGCTGAGCCGCAACGCCAAGAATTTGTGAAAGAGCAAACGAAGTCGAAGCTTGAACAAGCGTCGAAATGCCGATGGCCAATGCGATCCACTTGATCAGCTCGTATCTCTGATTTACAAAGACCTCGTCGCCGATGAACTTGGTTGATGCGGGCAAGACCATTCCGGCAAGCCGTGAGATCAGCAAAAGTACGCTCCCGAGAACCAGCCGCCACCGTGCCTGCCAGACTATCCGTCTCGCCTCGGCCCAGGCGCCCGAATAGTTCACCTTTTTCTTCTTTTCTTCCGCCACGCGTTCAGTCTGTCGATTGTCGCCCGCCCTGTCAATCGCCGGACTTTGCATCCCGGTTTTACCGCCCGACACGATTTGATTAAACTATAGCCTTTATGCGTCAGACATATATCGAAGAGCTCAAAGGGCATATCGGAAGCGAAGTCACGCTCAAGGGCTGGCTTTACAACTCGCGGTCGAGCGGAAAGCTCGTCTTTCTTCAGCTTCGCGACGGAACGGGCATTGTGCAGTGCGTCGTTTTCAAGGGCAATGACGAAGAGGTGTTTGAGACCGCCAAGGGACTTGGGCAGGAGTCGTCGATCATTGTGACGGGCACCGTCAAAGAGGACGCTCGTTCGCCGATCGGCGTTGAGCTCGACGTCACCGGGCTTGAAGTGCTTCAAAACGTCCATGATTATCCGATCACGCCGAAGGAACACGGCACCGAGTTCCTTATGGACCACCGGCACCTTTGGATCCGTTCGAAGCGGCAGCACGCCGTGCTTCGGGTCCGCCATACGGTGATCAAGGCCGTCCGGGATTATTTTGACAGCAACGGGTTCACACTCGCCGATACGCCGATCTTTACGCCCGCCGCATGTGAAGGCACGACGACGCTCTTTGAGGTCGATTACTTTGGCGACGATAAAGCGTATCTCACGCAGTCCGGCCAGCTTTACAATGAGGCGACGGCTGCTGCTTTTGGAAAGTCGTACGCATTCGGGCCGACTTTCCGTGCTGAGAAATCTAAGACCCGGCGGCACCTGACCGAGTTCTGGATGGTCGAACCCGAGGTTGCATACGCCGGCTACGAAGACATGATGGACCTCGGCGAGGGCCTCATCCTTCACATCGTGGACCGCGTTTTGAACGAGCGGCAGCAGGAGCTTGTCGTGCTCGAACGCGATACATCTGTCCTCGAGGCGATCAAGGGACCGTTCCCGCGTTTGCATTACGACGATGCGGTGAAGATGCTGCAGGAAGGCCACGAAAAGGGCGAACTTGAGAACCGCTTCGAATGGGGCGGCGACTTCGGCGCTCCGGACGAAACTTATCTCTCAAAGCAGTTCGGCCTTCCGGTCTTTGTCCACCACTTCCCGACCGCGATCAAAGGCTTTTACTTTGAGGTCGATAAGGAACGGCCGGAATGTGCGCTTGGCATCGACCTGCTCGCACCCGAGGGCTACGGAGAGATCATCGGCGGCGGCGAGCGGGCGGCCTCGCTTCCCTATCTTGAAGAGCAACTCACGAACCACGGCCTGCCGCAGGAAATATTCGAGTGGTATCTCGATCTTCGTCGCTACGGCAGCGTCCCGCACGCCGGCTTCGGCATGGGCATCGAACGCACCGTCGCCTGGATGGCCGGCATCGAACACGTCCGCGAGACGATCCCTTTTCCGCGAATGCTTTACAGGCTTCGGCCATAAAAAACAAGGAGGGCAAAATGACCACGTACCTGCAACGTTCGATATCAGCATTGCTTTTCGCATTGCTGCTTGTTTCTTTCACTTCCGCCCAGCGACTCGTTAGCCATGATGCTAACGGCACGATGTCCGCCGCTGACCTGAACGAGCGGATGGCGAAGGTTTACGGCAAGTATGCAGTGCCGGAAACCGCGACGGCGGTCGAGCTTTACAAGGTCACCTATCGCTCGCTTGACGCCAATGGCAAACCTGCAGAGCTTACCGGACTCGTCGCTTGGCCCGCGGGCGGTGCTCCAAAAGGCCTGGTTGTTTATTGTCACGGAACAACCGTTGACCGCGACCGTTCGCCTTCGCGTTTCAAGGGTGAGGGCGAAGCTCCGGAGACCATCGAGGCTATCACCGGTTTCGCGACCGGCGGATATGCCGTCGTCTTGCCGGACTACATTGGCCTCGGTGACCATCAAGCCGCTCACCCGTATCCGCTCAGCAAGGTGAATGCCCGTTCGGGCGTCGATATCATTCCGGCCGCTCGCGAATTGGCCCGCCAAAAGAACTACAACATCGGAAACAGCCTTTTCATCACCGGCTATTCCGAAGGCGGCGGCGTCGCAATGGCACTCACGCAGGCACTCCAGGCCTTTACCGGCCCGGAATATGCGGTAACAGCGTCCGCTCCCGCTGCAGGCCCATATGACCTTTCAGGAACTACCCGCAAATTCATGCTCGAAGATACCGGTGAGCAGGCTGATTTTATTCTACGGATCTATCTGACTTCTTACGCGGTGAACTACCTTGTGAAAGAGAAGAAGCTTCGCTGGCGTGACTTTTATAAGCCAACCTTGGCAAACGCCCTCGCGGTGAACTATAACTTGAGCCCAACGGACGACGGACTTATCAGAAACATCGGTATTACGACCGCCCTGATGCGTTCGAAGAACCGCCTTGCAAATGTGCTGCAACCCGGTTTTCTGCGGGCGATGCAGCGTAACGATCGGCGAAACGCCTTCGTCCGGATGCTGCACGAAAACGACGTTTATGATTGGTCGCCGCGGGTTCCGATGATGCTTGTCGCCATCGACGGCGACACCGTGGTGAGCCAGGTGAACACCGAGGTCGCCTATAATGCGATGCGGCGGCGGGGTGTCCCGGCGGAGCGGCTACGAAGGATGATCATCAAAGATACGGAGCTGAATCACCTCAACGGCATTGCCCCAGCGATGTCTAAGGCACGAGCCTTCTTTGATGGCGGGTTTGCCGCGGTCCCGGCGGCAAAGTAACCGTTCGCTTTTACTTTTCGGCTTTCTTATCAGCGGCGGCGGCCTTCTCGACGAGGTTGCCGCCGTTATCCGTTACCCGAGGCCGCTTCCCGTTCGGAAATTTCGAATAAGTTGCTTTGTTGCCGGAGCCGTTGAAGACAAATTCCATCGTCGCCTCGGCCGCGATCTCATTTCCATCTCCGTTGACCATGACTTGGCTGCAGGCTCCTCGGATCGTCACCTTCTTGTTCGAGACGTTAACCATCAAGCGATTATAGCGATTGCAGATAAACGGCTTCGTTACCTCCGGGCCGTTAACGCTGATCAGCGGGCCCTGCTGGCTTGTGTCCACGTTAACAATGTCTGCCGGGTCGATTGGCTCTTCCGGCGGGGTCGGCACCACGGTCGGCGTCGGCGTTGGCATGTATTTCTCAACACTCTTCTTCGCAATTCCGCTCTGAATGTCGCAAGCTGCAACGACGGCTAGTACCAAAATAAATGCGATCTTCTTCATAATTGATTTCCTCTCTTGATTGTAATCGAATTTGCGCCGACCCAAGAACGGTTTTTCTTCAGGTTTTTCACCTTCAACTTTACCGTAGGCTGCTGAAAAAAGTGCAGAAGAAACCGGATCGAATGTCGGCAACGAAAAACCGTTGCTTAGATATTTCCGGTGCGCTAAACGAAAACTTCCTTGGGCAACCCGGCTATTTTTGACGGCATCCGAAGAACAACCCCCAGTACAAAGTGCCCGCATTCAAGAAATATCAGTTATTTCTCGGAGGTTTTTCTATGAAGAACATCACACTCGGAATTGCAGCGGCAGCTCTTCTGGCGGTCACTGTTTCAGCACAGCAAGGCTCCGTAACATCAACCGCCACGGCCACCACGGACAACTCTGTAAGGGCAGCTCAGAATATTCTTGGCCTCAGTTCTGCAGCGACCATTACGGGCAAGCTGCAGGGGTCGCTCAATGCCGACAAGGCTAAGGTCGGCGACGAGGTCGTCCTTAAGGTTACCGAAAAGGTCAAAAGTGGCGGACGTGTCGTCATTGAAAAGGGTTCGAAACTTATTGGCAAAGTGACCGAAGTAAAGCGAGACGCAAAAGGCTCTGCCGGTTCGACCGTAGGCGTTGCGTTCGACACCCTGGTTCAAAAAGGGCAATCGATCCCTGTCGCGGTCAATATTCTCGCCGTTAATAGCGTGACCGGTGCAGTTTCGGCGGGTGATCCGTTCGGTTCCTCTGTTTCGGGATCGAGCCGTGCACAAGCTTCCGGCCGCACTTCCGGCGGCGGCTTGCTTGGCGGCGTAGGTAACACTGTCGGCGGTCTTGCGGGCGGAGCGACGTCAACTGTGGGAAGTGTCGTCGATACAACAGCAGTCGTTGCGGGGAATACGGTCGGCGCGGCAACGCAGACGACCGCTGCTGCAACCGGTTCGCTCGGCACGAACATCAGCGGCCTTTCGATCGGAAAGTCGGCTAATGCCTCGGCAAGCAACTCGACGACCCTTTCGAAAGAAAAGGGTAACGTAAAGCTCGATTCAGGAACTCAATTTACGGTCTCTGTATCCGGTTCCTCTCAGGCTGGAAGAGGCAATTAGCCTTTAGAACCGTTCTGCGGTTCCAAATACCGTTGAACGCGTCCGGTACAATGACGAGTGCTTTGCACCGGACGCGTTTTTATCTATTTTCGCTTAGCGATTTCGGTACCTACAGATGTTGAACCCGGGCTGCCCCAGCGGCCGTCGAGCGTTCCGTCGGTGCCAACCCTGTAGCTAACGAACGCGCATTGCGAGCCGCCGATGCCGACAGCGACTGTGCTGCCATCACGAACGCCAAAGCCTTTCGAGACCGCTCCCGCATCCCAAGCGAAGGAATAACCGCTGCCTTGCTTGCTTACCGAAAGTTTGCCGGTGTAGCTCGAGCCGTCCGGGTTTGAGCCCGTGATGTCATAGCTTCCTTCGAGGTCCGAGCCTGAACTTCGCTTAGCCGTCTCCTTCGCGGCTTCGTTAACGCCCCAGTAGCCGACCTTGCCGTCCAGAGAGCCGTCTCCGGCGATGGAATAAAGCACGACACCGCAGCCCTTTCCGTTGCTGCCTTCGGTGAACGAAACTGCGACCTTGTCTCCTGTGCGAACCCCGACCCCGTCATAAGTATTCGGGCCGCTCACCCAGGTGAACTGATAAACGCCTTCACGCTTTACGATTTGGAGGTCGCCCTTGTATTCTCCGCCACCGCCTTCATTCGTACCCGTAACTGAATAGTTGCCCGCGATATCCTGTTCGGTAACGCGTGTCTCCGCCGTCGGGCTCGGCGCTGCCGGCGTCGCTGTGGGCGTCGCGGTTGGTACCTCGGTCTTCTCCGCCCCTCCACAGGCGACACCCAGAAATATCATAGCCAGTGCACACAGGCCCAGTGTTGTTTTTGGATCGTTTTTCTTCAAGTAAGGAATTCCCCCGGTTTGAATTTGTTGGCTTTCTTAACGCCGATATAATAGAGGAGAAATATTATCAACTCAACCCTCACGGGAAGCACAAAAGATATGTTCGCTCTTCGACGTCTTCGCTGGCCATTCGCGCTGGTTATAATTCTCGGAATCTCGGTTGCCGTCCTCGCCCAGAAGCGTATCGGCGACCTCCGGCCAACCATTATCCTTGTCTCGATCGATGGCTTTCGGGCTGACTATTTTGAGTTGCACAAACCGCCGACGCTTAACGAGCTAGCCAAGAACGGCGTTCGTGCCCGATGGATGAAACCGGTCTATCCGACGAAGACGTTTCCGGCCCACTATTCCATCGTTACCGGGCTTTATCCCGATAACCACGGGCTCATCGAAAACAATATGTTAGACACCGAGCGTGGGCTCTCGTTCGGCCTCGCGAATCGTAAGGCCGTCCAAGATCCGGTTTGGTGGGGCGGCGAGCCGATTTGGAACACGGCACAAAAGCAGGGATTGATATCGGCCGCTTTTTTCTGGCCGGGGACCGAAACAGCCATCGGCGGGATGCAGCCGAAGTTCTGGAAAGATTACGACGGCAAGGTTCCGAACGACACCCGGGTCGATACTGTGCTCGGCTGGCTTGATCTTCCCGTTGCCGACCGTCCGACGATGATCACGATGTATTTTTCGGACGTCGACGATGCGGGCCACAACCACGGCCCAGAATCGCCCGAGAACCGCGAGGCGGTACTTCGCGTCGATGGCAGTATCAGGAAACTAGTAGATGGGCTTGCGGCTCGCGGGATACTTGAGCAGGTAAATCTCATCTTTACGTCAGACCACGGTATGGCACCGTACAAAATGCGCGATGCCGTTGTGCTCGATGAAATGTTCGACACCAACGACGCCGAACGTGTGTTCTGGGTCGGCGAGTTCACACAGATCTTTCCAAAGCCGGGCAAAGAGGACGCGATCTACAACGCGATCAAAGCAAAACTTCCCGCATCCGCGACCATCTACCGGCGAAGTGAATTTCCAAAGCGGTTCAAGTTTGGCAAAAACAAACGAATTGCACCGCTGGTCGTCGTTCCAAAGGCCGGGACCGTCATCACGACCCGAGAGCGAATGAACCGTGCCGAGAAGGACGGCCGGCTCGACGCCGTTCGCGGGGCACACGGCTACGACAACGATATTGTCGAAATGCGGGCGATGTTCGTCGGCCACGGCCCGAAGTTTAAGAGCGGATACGTCGCGAAGCCCTTCGAAGCTGTGGACGTTTACGAACTTATCTGTACGATCCTCGGGCTCGAGCCCGCAAAGAACGACGGCAAGCTGAAACGGATAAAGTCGGTTTTAAAATGATCAGTTGCCACAGACGGCACGGAGATTCGTGAGATATTTGTGTTGTAGCACGGACAAGCGCCAAAGGTCACCGAAAAGTTTTATCCAGAAACGCTTCCTCAAAATCCTCAGTGCCCTCTGTGGCTACTTACTTCTGAGCGTCAGCACGGCGATCTCCGGCGGGACAAGAAACCGAAAGGGCAGCAAACTCGTCCCGATGCCGGTCGTGACGAAAAGATCCTTTCCATCCTCGCGGACGTGGCCGGCCGCGTATTTCTGGCCGAAGGCGGAAGGCACGATCGGCGTTCCGAGCACCGGAAACCGGACCTGACCGCCGTGGGTGTGCCCGGCGATCATTAACCTAAAGTCGTCGCCGAAGGTCTTAAAAGCATTGATCACCGGAAATACGTCGGGGCTGTGCTGGAGTACGATGATGTCACCCGTCCTTTCATACGAAGCGACCGCTCGTCGCATATCATGGTCAAACGTCGCCCACGTTCCCATGTGCAGATGGTCGCGCATTCCGAAAAGCCGAAGCTTCCGCCCGCCGCGTTCAATAAAGGCAACCTCATTTTCAAGCACCCGAATTCCTGCCCGTCGAAGAGCGTCTGCAACTGATGTATTGTCGTACCAGCCGTCGTGATTGCCGAGCACTGCATAAACACCGTAATTTGCCCTTATCCCCGAAAGGCCCTCGGTCAGGCTTTCGACCGGCATCTTGAGCGGCCTTTCCCGGATCGGTTTGCCGTCATTTAATTGAGAGACGTAGTCGCCGAGCATTACGACCACATCGGCATCTTGGGCATTTATCGCATCGACCACTTCCCTCATCCGCTTCGCATCTACACCGTGCGAGCCTGCATGTATATCAGCAACAGCCACGATGCGAAGGCCGTCGAAAGCCGGATCAAGGCCCGCGATCTTCAGTTCCGTTTCGTTGACGTCCAGACGGTGAGGCTCGATGAAATAGCCGTACGCCAAAGCCAAAAGGCTAAGTGCGATGCCGGCCAAAATGTATGGGATAAATCGCCGCATTGGCTAAGGGGTCTCGGGCATTGTCGCCGTGTTTGATGAAAGCGTTACGACGTTTATCTCCGGCGGCACGCGGAATCGGATCGGGATAACGCTCGTCCCAACGCCGCTCGAGACGTAAACATACTTGCCGTCAACGACCGCAAGACCGTCCATAAAACGCGGGTCGTTGAACACCGCCTTCGGCCCAAAGATCGGCCAATTGAGCTGGCCGCCGTGCGTGTGCCCGGCAAACAAGATGGAAAAGCCCTCGGGTGCCGCAAGAAGCGTATCCGGGTTATGTGTTATCGCGATGATGTTCTTTTTTTCGGCAAGCGCATTGAATGCGTCGGCCGGCACGGTGCGGTTCTTCCAGAGGTCTTCGATGCCCCAAATGCGGAGCGTTGTGCCGTTTGCTTCGACCTCGTGGATCTCATTGTTCAGCACGTTGATACCGGAAATCTCTTCGAGCATCCGATGGATCTTCTGCTCATTGTGGTACCAATCGTGATTGCCGATGACGGCATAAACGCCGTACTTTGCCCTGAGGCCCTTAAGGCTTTCCGCAACAGTTTCGAACGGCACTTTAAGTTCGGTCCGGTCGGTTCCGTCCGGAGCAGTCCGCATTCTCTCGCGGTCAAAACGCGACTCGCTGACGTAATCGCCGAGCAGGACGATAACGTCCGGGTTCTGCGCGTTCGCCTGTTCGACGACGAAGCGGATCCGCTCGGGCGGAGCAAAGTTCGAGCCCGTGTGGATATCGGCGATCGTGACGACCCGAAGGCCGTTAAGCCGTCCGTCCCAATGCGGCACTGCGACGGCGTCATTAACGACGACGAACTGGCGCGGCTCGATGAAATAGGAATACGAAAGAAAAAGCCCGAGCAAGATCGCAAGGACACCGATGAGAAGACCGATCCGCTTTAACCATTTTTTCATTGATATCTATTTCGAGACCTTGCCGGGAAAGTATTCACCCCAACGCTCGTCAACGAGCTTCTTGATATCTTCGCGAACCTCGACGACCTTCGGATACCAGGGCTTCATCCGGGCGTCGATAACGATCGGTGCCTCGTAACCGATGTGGTTGTTCTTGACGGTCGTTGAGCGTGCATAAATATCCGTCGCCGGATTGAACCGCGTCCACGTCGCCCAGAGGAACTTCTCCGGCGAGATGGCGTAATTGATGTCATCGTGGATCACGACGACCTGCCAACCCTTGAAAACGTCGGCCGCTGCCAGCCGTTCGCCGAGGTCTTTGTCGTTCTCATACGCGGTTCCCTTTACAACAAGGCAGCCGCCGCAAAAGGCCGCCGCGGCGGAAACGCCGAGCGGAAGTTCACCTTTGAATTCGCGTGCAAGTTCCCGCTTCGCATCGCCCGTTCCCATCAGGATCGCCTTGCTGCCGTGGTTGATCTTACCGCTTGCATAATCGAGCGTATCGAACGCGGTTTGCGAAAAGATGAAGAGGTCGCGATGCCACTCAACACGCGCCAGGATGTGCTCAAAAAGCGAACGGAAATCCCGTAAGTCTTGCGGCTTATCGGTCAGCAGCAGGAACTTCGTCAGGGCAAGCTGCCCCTCGCCCAAAATGCGAAAACCGGCCGAGAGTGCTTCCCGTCCATACCGTTCGCGGACGACCGCCGCGGCCAGCGAATGGAAGCCCGTCTCGCCATAGCTCCAGAGGTCACGGACGGCCGGCATAACCAGCGGGAAAAGCGGCGAGAGCAGCTCCTGCAGGTAATCGCCGATGAAGAAATCCTCCTGTCGCGGCTTGCCGACGACGGTCGCCGGATAGATCGCATCCTTGCGATGAAAGACCGCGTCCGCGTGAAAGACCGGATAATCGTGCGTCAGCGAGTAATAGCCGTAGTGGTCGCCGAATGGCCCTTCCGGACGTCGTTCATGCGGCGGAACGTGGCCGCAAATTGCGAACTCCGATTCGGCTATCAGCCGATGATGCCCGGCGAGCGGATTGTCGGCCATTCCGATCTTGGCATCAGCGAGAAGTGAGGCGAGCATCAACTCCGGCACTTCTTCCGGCAGCGGAGCGGTCGCCGCAAGGATCATCGCCGGCGGCCCGCCGATAAAAATGGTCGTGTTGAGCGGTTCGTTTCGCTGTTCGGCCTCGTAGTAATGAAACCCGCCGCCCTTGCCGATCTGCCAGTGTATCCCGGTCGTCCGCTTGTCGTATCGTTGAATGCGGTACATCCCGAGGTTCGGTTTCCCCGAAGTTGGGCTCTCGGTATAAACAAGCGGCAGCGTCACGAAATGTCCGCCGTCCTCGTGCCAGAGCTGCAAAAGCGGGAGAGCCTCAAAGTCAACCTCCGCCTGCCGAACCTCAAGCACCGGCGCTCGCCGCGTCTTCTTGGTCCCGAGCTTGAGCGCCGTCAGCCCCATGTCACGATAGCCCCAGAGCTTGCCGATCTTTGGCGGGACGAGAATATCGACCATCTCGACCGCCCGCCGGACGAACTCCTGCGGCCGCTTCCCGAAGGCAAGCTCGATGCGTTTGATCGTGCCGAAGAGATTCGTAACGACCGGAAACGACGACCCCTTGACTCGGGTGAACATCAAAGCTTTGCCCTGCGCCTCGATCACCCGCCGATGTATCTCGGCTATCTCAAGATACGGATCAACTTCGGCAGAGACCTCTACGATCTCGCCCTCTTTCCGCAGAACATCGATGAATGAACGAAGATTCTGATGCATAAACGGTGACGGCACGCCGAACCTCGCCCGCGTACCGTTTCACAGTAAAGAATACGTCTTCGAGAAGGCCGCAGCCCGCGAAGAACCGATCAGAAAACCTTTACGCCAAAATTACAGCTACGGCACTTGAATCCCGGTTACGCCGAATAATCGTAAAATCCTTTCCCGGACTTACGGCCGAGCCAGCCGGCGTCAACGTACTTCTTAAGCAGCGGGCATGGCCTATATTTCGGGTCGCCAAGTCCTTCGTGGAGCACGTTGAGGATGGCGAGGCAGACGTCGAGCCCGATGAAATCCGCCAGCGTAAGCGGTCCCATCGGATGGTTCATCCCGAGCTTCATTATCTCGTCGATCGCCTCACGGGTCGCGACGCCTTCATGAAGCGCAAAGACCGCTTCATTGATCATCGGCATCAGCACACGGTTCGAGACAAATCCCGGATAATCGTTACACTCGACCGGCACCTTGCCAAACTTTTCCGATAGCTCCTTTACCTTTGCATAGGTCGCGTCCGATGTGGCGATGCCGCGGATAACCTCGACCAGCTTCATTAGCGGAACCGGATTGAAAAAATGCATCCCGATGACCTTCTCCGGCCGTTTCGTCACCGCCGCGATCTTCGTTATCGAGATCGACGAGGTGTTTGAGGAAAGGATCGCATCCGGCCCGCAGATCGTATCGAGCTTTTCGAAGATGGTCTTTTTGATGTCAAAGTTCTCCGTCGCCGCCTCAACGACGAGCGTGCAGTCCCTGAGGTCCTCGAGTTCGGTCGTCGTTTTGATCCGGCCGAGCACCTCCGCCTTTTGCTCCTCGGTCATCGTCTCTTTCTTGACGAAACGATCGAGGCTCTTGCTTATATTTGCCACGCCGCGGTCAACAAATTCCTGGCTGATGTCGCACATCACAACGTCAAATCCCGAAGCGGCCGCCGTTTGCGCTATGCCGTTCCCCATCGTCCCGGCTCCGATAACTCCAATGATCTCACTCATTTCGATAAGTTTCCTGTAATTAGATTCCTTTGATAACAAAACGATTTACAACCAAAATTCCGATCCGGCATATCCGCCAGATCCGCTCGATCTGCGTTCGAACCGAACATTTAGAAGCCCCTCGGGCAAGAAAAACACAAAGGTCGATCTAGACCAAGAATATCGAAACGCCCCTGCCAAAACAAACAAGCGGCAGGGTTTAGGCCCTTGCCGCTCGCGGTCTGCGTGGTGAGATACTCCTATTGCCAACTATTCGGCGGCGGGGGCGGCGCGTGGAACTGCCCGCCTGCACCATCCACGTTGTAAAGCGCCTTGCCCATATCGCCGAAAAAGAACCAGAGAGCGTAAACACCCAGCGCCGTCCCGAGCGGAAAACTCAGCAGCGAGAGGATCGCGACAACGATCCCGAGCGTCCGGCCGATCGGCTGCACCTTGCTGACCTTATATCCCGCATAAAAATCGAGCTCCGCAAAAAGGAACACAAGAATCACGGCAAAAACGGCCGCAAAAATGAAGATCCCGCCAATCAGCTGCTGTTCACCGCCATTGCCCGCTGTTAGGAAAAAACCGCCCATTCCCCCGTAAATAAGCGCCACCATTAGCCCGCCGAGCACCTGCAGCCCGCCCTGCACATGAAAGAAAATGCTGATCAACCGATTGTGTTCCTGTGGTGTCATGATTGTATGTCTCGTACCGTCTGAAGCTTTTACCGAACAACGCTGGCAGTCAAGAACAACTAAGAGGCTCTCCGCCAACACCGTCGGATAGCACGGTCAGGTCATCGGAGTACCATTGTCCTTTGTGTAGCATCGCGCTCAAGCCATAACGAACCTTTAGCCTTTTCGCACTTCTGCTCTGATATCCACATCCCTCAACGAGCCAAATCCGACTCTCCTCAAACATGTTAACGAAAGTGCTCGTCACAGGAACAAAATCGATCTGATCCCGAGTGATCAGCCGTGCATTTCGAATCTCGACGAATGTCGGCCGATGCTCCTCACCTTTCATCACCAAATCGATTGAAAGTTCGAAGACCTCGGACCATCGCCTGTCTCTATCCAATTCAAAGTACCGGTCTAATCGTTTGAAGAAGTCTCTCTTTTCCTCGGACGATACTTCGGGGAGCATTCCTTCAAATTTCCTATCTTGCCCAATTGCTGGAGAACTCAAAATGCACAGCGCGGCAACAAACGACAGAAACAAAACAAACGGTGTCAGGCGAGCAAGTCTGCGATTTTCATCAAAGGCCGCGAGCTGTTTTCGCTTTTCCAGAGTTTGAAACTGCATAATTCTAACCTTCGAAGTTCCAAGCCCAGCCGCAATCAAAAACTTAGCGAAACGCCTGGGCCGCGTTTCTCGACGCTCAGGCCGCGATCTGCCGTGCTCTTTTAATGTGTTTCAAGATGTCAATTTCGCTGCGCTCCGCTGTTTGCAGGTCACATCGCATTTGCAAATTGAGCCAAAAGCCCGGCGAATTGCCAAAGAACTTAGCCAAACGAAGAGCGGTGCTAGGCGTCAGGCCACGTTTGCCAGAAACGATCTCATTGATTCTCTGAAACGGAACATGGATCGACTCCGCCAACTCGGTTTGTGTCAGCCCCATCGGCCGGAGAAAATCCTCAAGCAGAATTTCCCCGGGGTGTGTCGCCGGTCTGTTCTTCGGAATTCTGATCATAATGCCTCCCAAATGCTCAATGATAATCGACGATCTCTACCTGCTCCGCACCGTTCGGAGTCCATTCAAAGCAAATACGGTACTGATCGTTTATACGGATGCTGTGCTGGCCGACCCTTTCAGCTTTTAGTGCTTCAAGCATATTTCCCGGCGGCACACGCAGATCGTTTAGCACCGCAGCCGAATCGACCTGATCGAGCTTGCGAAAAGCCACTTTCCAAAGTCCCTTGGGCAACCGCCGCCTCGCCGCAGTCGAATTAACGCCGTTAAAGATATCCTCCGTGGCCTTGTCGGCAAACGACGCGATCATCAACCACACAATAACACGGATAGTGTGCTATAGCAATAAAAAGTAGCAAGTAGATAGTTCATTCGTCGCCGTCAATAGCAACTATTGACACTTCGAGAGTGAATCCATATTCGGAAAAGTTCAGCAACACGTTCGGGTTCAGCGAAAATCCGCCTTGGCCCGTAGACGTGACCGAACAGAAAACGTCAAGCTTATAATTGGCCCTAAGCTTTTCGATAGCCGGCATTTTGGCACGCAATTTATCAAACAGCGACTGAATATGTTGTTCAAGCGGTTTGTCGTTGCCTACATCAGATTTGAGTAGCCACATATTTGAGCGTAGTACTTCGCCAAACCGATCAGACTCACCCGCACGAAGGGTATAGGTTGGAACAATTGCAAGCATTCGAGAGATATCGTCAGGATCAAGGTCTCCCTGAATCCTTATCGATGCCTTAGTCGTTAACATTTTTTATTATCCCAAAACCATTATTTCCCAAATCAACTTAACGGTTTTTTGACTGTCGGGACACCTGCTCTAGCGTAAACATTCAGCGGCCTGCCGATTCGCGTCCGGACAGGTTCCTATAGGAACCTTTTTATTGCTTTCGGCACTGAAACACGATCGTTGCTGTATCACTCGTGCGACATAAAAAAGAAAACAAAATCAGATATTAACTCCGAGTTCTTGACGCTCGAAAAGTCCCGAAAACAAATACTGAGAAAAGATAGATGGTCACGTTAACGCCTGCGCCAACCAGCTGAAGCACACGAATGACCTCCGTTCCATCGCTCACAACGTGAAAAATCGTCCATGCAAATATGGCCATCAACCAACTCCATGGCAAAGTCAAGAAAAAAAACAACTCGTCCACCTCGAAACAAAACGACAAACCGGTAGCCACGATATAAATGACAACAGTTAAAAGGTGTGAGCTACGACGGGCCATTCTTTTCATAGACTCCAACCTCGAGTCTAGTCTACCCTTCCGGTCAATAAAACCAGCGGGGTCAGGGCTGCAATTAAACCAACGGCGTCAGGCCTGCGATATTGCGATTTCTGTCTGCACCCGCGGGCTTAAGACGGTACCGCTCTAAGAGGGCGTGAACGTCGCTGAATTTTCATTTGAGTCGAGTACTCCGCAACAAGTTGCCCGAGGGCATTATAGTCCGCCCAGCCGGGAAATGCGTCACCAAATTGGTGTAGCCGGTCGGTTCCGCGGCCGTTCGACAAGCTAGGCCATTGTATTGCGGCTTGCCGCCCGATGTGCGGAAAGGCTCTGCCTTTCCGGCGGTGTGCAAGAAGAGAGTGCGGCTACGTCGCCGGTCTTTCGGTGCGGCTTCGGTCTGTGCTTTCTGTGGTCATGCGTCTGTTATTCCGGAGACCACAGAAGACACTGACGAGATCCACAGAATTTACAGACAAGAACCACAGACAAGCTCCCGGTTTTCTTCTTTTCTTATTTCGTGGTTCGAGATCTCCAGCGCAAATGCCACTGTCTTCGTCGACTTCGGCAGGCCGCAGCGAATGTTACGCCCTTGCTGACGCGCGGGCTTCCGCATATGGTAACGGCTGAAGGCGTAACTCTTACTGCCGGCTAAAGCCGGGACTCGAAACAACGGGCTCAAGCCCGCACTCTGAACTTCTCAACTTTCAAAACTACGCAACTCTCCAGAACTTCCATTTCTTCCATATCATCCGTATCTCACGGATCCCCGTTCATATTCGATTGAGTGCCTAAGAAAATGGACAACGGGAGTAGTGAGCGGTGAGCAGTAAGCAGTGAGCGGTCGGGAAGCCGAAGGAAGTCCACCATTTAAGTTAATCAATAATTAAAAATTAGTAATTACTAAGGGTCTAGAGTAGTTAAGCGTTACAACGGATGAGTTCTCAACATGGACAAGAG
>CAZGLZ010000002.1:0-101721 GCA_964526245.1 uncultured Chloracidobacterium sp.
CGCATCCAGCCCGCTCTCTCGTCGAACAATTTTGGGTAATCCGAAAGTTTCGCGCTGAGGTGTTTTATCGCGTTGCCAAACCGTATACCGTCCACCTTTTTCAGACTTTCCTCGTCCCGGCCTTCCCGGAGATACGAAAGATAAACGAGCGTCTTGATGTAGGGCGTGTAAAGATATTCTACGGTGTCGCGGAAGGCGTCCTTCACCGCGTTCGCTCGACGTTCTCCGACAGCCGCCTTTGCGAGGCCGATCTTTGATTGCGAATTCATTTGAATTGCAAACCATTGTTTTGGGTCCGCGTGTCGAGACGTCACAACGCCGCCCGCGAGGACATTCTTCTTATCCGCAGCATGCATCAATTTTAGAAGCAGCGCATACCGGGGATCTTTCTTGGCCTCAGCTTTTGTCATCGCAATTACTTCGTCCAGTTGGTTGAGGATGCTTTGCCGAAAGCTTGGCATACGAATAGCCGCTCTGATAATCCGAAAAAAGTATCGTTGAGCCGAGGGAGTTGCCGGCGCTAGCCCGTTCAAAGTGCGTTCAAACTTTGAGAGCATTGTCTGAGGTGTCGCCGGATCGAATTCGTTAACGAGCTTCTTGAGTTTCGGTGCCAATCGTCGAAAGTCGGGAAAAAGACGCCCGAGTATACGCTCGCCTTGTTCATCCGATACCTTTGATTGCCCGTTGCCTTTTTGAGATCTCATATTCGAACGCTTTTTGTTGCGGTATTTTGCCAGAAAAACCGACCCCTGTCATAGAGTTTCGTGTATTTCGGGTGGGCATCCTAGCTCTT
Organism: uncultured Chloracidobacterium sp.; assembly: GCA_964526245.1. Classification (GTDB taxonomy): domain Bacteria; phylum Acidobacteriota; class Blastocatellia; order Pyrinomonadales; family Pyrinomonadaceae; genus OLB17. The sequence continues at coordinate 794 of CAZGLZ010000002.1, forward strand.
GTGAATTAAAATAACGGTTTGCCTCCGGGCGGGGGCACAATTTCGAAATCAAGCAAGCTTCTGTCGGTTGTTTTCTATGGCGATCAAGAAATCCGAGCTGTATTCGTCCCTCTGGGCAAGCTGCGACGAGCTGCGCGGCGGCATGGACGCGTCTCAGTACAAGGATTACGTCCTGTCGCTTCTGTTTATCAAATACGTCAGTGACAAATATGCCGGTGTTCCGTTCTCCCCGATAACGATTCCGCCCGGTGCCAGCTTCGCGGACATGGTCGCGCTCAAGGGCAACCCGGAGATCGGCGACAAGATCAATAAAGAGATCATTGCACCGCTCGCTGACGCGAATCAACAACTGTCCCAAGCTGATTTTCCGGACTTCAACGACGCGACGAAATTGGGCGATGGAAAAGAGAGGCAGGACAAGCTCACCAACCTCATTTCTATCTTCGAAGACAAGGCTCTCGACTTCTCGAAAAATCGTGCTGACGGCGACGATATTCTGGGCGACGCCTACGAATACCTCATGAGGCACTTCGCCACCGAAAGCGGTAAGAGCAAAGGTCAGTTCTATACGCCGGCTGAGGTGAGTCGTGTGATGGCGAAGATCATAGGCATCCGCTCGGCAAGTGTCACGAACGATACGACCGTGTACGACCCGACGTGCGGATCCGCATCCCTGCTTCTGAAAGTTGCCGATGAAGCGAGAGCGAAGGTCACGTTGTACGGGCAAGAAAAGGACGCGACGACGAGCGGCCTCGCCCGGATGAACATGATCCTGCACAACAACCCTACGGCGCTGATCGCGCAGGGTAATACGATAACCGATCCCAAGTTCAGGGACGGTGACTCGATCAAAACATTCAATTTCGCGGTCGCGAATCCGCCGTTTTCCGATAAGCGGTGGAGCACCGGAATTGATCCGTTGAAGGATCCATATGAACGGTTTCAATCGTTCGGGACGCCGCCGGCAAAGCAGGGCGATTATGCGTACCTGTTACACATCGTCCGTTCGCTAAGGAGCAACGGGAAAGGAGCCTGCATTTTGCCGCATGGGGTTCTGTTTCGAGGCCATGCCGAAGCCGACATTAGGCGCAATCTGGTTCGCAAAGGATATATCAAGGCGCTGATCGGTTTGCCTCCGAACCTTTTTTACGGCACAGGCATACCCGCTTGCATCGTGGTTATCGACAAGGAAGATGCCCAAGCCAGGAAAGGAATTTTCATGATCGACGCGAGCAAGAGCTTCGCGAAAGACGGCCCGAAGAACCGCCTGCGTGAACAGGACCTCCATCGCATAGTTGACGTGTTCGATAAGCGGGCTGACGTTGCCGGCTATTCCCGAATGGTTCCGTTTGAAGAAATCGAGGCGAATGAATACAACCTGAACCTTCCGCGCTATATCGACAGCCTGCTCTCCGACGATCTGCAGGACATTGACGGCCATCTCCGCGGCGGCATACCCGCCCGCGATATCGATGCGTTGGAAAAATATTGGAATGTTTGTCCTGAATTGCGGAAGGCTCTGCTAAACGAAATCCGTCAAGGCTATTTTGAACTTGCCGTCGCAAAGGTCGACCTAAAAACCTCAATCTACAACCACCAGGAGTTTGCGGAGTTCGTCGCCGTAATGAATCGGCATCTCGGGGAATGGAAAGAGCGCATCTCGAAGCACCTGAAAGATCTCGCTCCCGGGTTTCATCCGAAGGAGTTGATCGTCGAGCTCAGTGAGGATCTCCTCTCTCATTATCAGGATAAGCCGCTGATCGACGCCTATGATGTTTATCAACACCTGATGGATTACTGGTCCGAAACGATGCAGGACGATTGTTACCTGATCGAGGCGGATGGGTGGAAGGCCGAGACTTACCGCATTCTCGAAACGAACAAGAAGGGCAAAGAGGTGGACAAAGGCTGGGCGTGCGATCTTGTGCCGAAGCAACTCGTCGTCGATCGTTTCTTCGCGGTAGAACAGGAGGCACTTCGTTTGAAGCAAGCCGAGCTGGAAAACCTCACGACGAAACTTGCCGAGCTTGAGGACGACCACGGTGGCGACGAGGGAGTACTCGGCACGGTTAACAGCCGGACCGACGCCTTGATCGCTAGGCAGGAGGCGACGATCGGTCTCTTGGAGTCGTCAGACCATGAAGCTTTTGAGAAATACGCACACGCGGTTGCCGAACAGGAGCGTTGCCGAAACAAACAGGAAAAGCTGGAAGCCGATCAACGCATTCAGGTGCTGAGAAAAGCGAAACGAAAAATATCGCAGGCAGAAGTAAGGGCGAGGCTGCGAGAGATGATCGACGTCAATGAGCGGGCCTTGTTTGAGTCGTATTTGTCGGTTCTGACTACGGCGAAGACGGCGGCGGAAACCGCTATGGAATCCTTGAAGGTTGGTGCCGAAGCTGTGCAAAGACGTTTTGCCGCGGAACCCGACCATGAGGATTTCGTGGAACTGCGAATCCTCAATGAATATTTGGAAACAACCGAGCAAATAACTGCACTGAAAAGGGCCGTGAAGGAAGCCGACGCCGCCCTTGATGCACTCGCCTATGCGAAGTATCCGGCGCTCTCCCAAGACGAGATTAAGTCCCTAGTTGTGAATGACAAATGGCTGGCGGAAATCGATCGGCGAATCCATGCAGAGATGGACCGCATAAGCCATGCGTTGACATCGCGGATCGGCGAACTCGCAGACCGTTACGAGGTCCCCTTACCGAAAATCGCGGACCGCGTTAGTGAACTCGAAGAGAAAGTAAATCAGCACCTGAACAAGATGGGCTTTGCATGGAGTTGAAACCCGGTTACAAACAAACTGAGCTAGGGTCGCTCCCAGAAGATTGGGAGGAGGTCGAGCTAGGTGAATTTCTCGACTTCAAAAACGGACTTAATAAGGCCAAGGAATACTTTGGTTTCGGCACCCCGATCATTAACTACATGGATGTCTACAACAACGCTGGCTTGATGGCCAACGACATCCTCGGACGGGTAACTGTTACTAAGCAAGAACTAGAGGCTTACGGCGCTAATCGCGGAGATATTTTTTTCACGCGAACGTCTGAAACGGCTGAAGAAGTCGGTATGGCTTCTGTTTTGCTGGAAGATATACCTAATACGGTGTTCAGCGGTTTTGTACTTCGAGGTCGTCCAATAAATAGCAAACTTTCAGACAGTTTCAAGAAATATTGTTTTTCTTCTGAAATAGTCCGTAACCAGATAGTCTCAAAAAGTACCTACACGACCCGTGCACTAACAAACGGCCGGTCTCTCTCTTCCGTCCTAATTCCTTTACCAACTCAGACGGACGAACAAGATGCCATCGCCGACACATTGGGTGATATTGATGATCTTATCGAATCTCTGGAACAACTCATCGCCAAAAAACGCCAGATCAAACAAGGTGCCGAGCAGGAACTTCTGACGGGCGAGAAACGTCTACCCGGATTTTATGGAGGATGGTCAAAAACCGCTTTGAAGAAGTTTCTGATTGCACCGCCTAATTATGGGATAAATGCACCCGGGGTTCCCCGTAGCCATAATCTTCCCACCTATCTGCGGATCACAGACATCGACGCAAATGGAAGATTCGTTAAGGAGGGACGAGTAGCGGTTGACCATCCGCTCGCATCGGAATATATGTTGAGCGATGGGGATATCGTGATAGCTCGTACCGGCGCAAGTGTCGGTAAAAGTTATCTTTTCAATCGTAGCGACGGAGATCAGATTGTCTTTGCTGGATTTCTCATCAGATTAAGAGTGGATCGTACAAAGTTGCACCCGAATTTTTTTGAGAGTTTTACTCATACCTCGCGATACTGGAGTTGGATCCTTGCCACGTCGACCCGAAGCGGACAACCGGGCATTAATAGTAACGAATTAAAGGATCTGCCAGTTTTGCACCCGCCGACTATCGAAGAGCAGGTGTCGATTGCCAATACGCTGGACGACCTTAAGTCAGAACTCCATTCTCTTGAAACGAGGTTAGCCAAGAGTCGCAGAATCAAACAAGGAATGATGCAGGAGCTGTTAACCGGGAAGATTCGCCTGGTTCAACGCGCAGCAAATGTCGTCCAGTTTCCATCGCAAGTTGAAAGAGTTGCAACCGCTGGTAAGGGTCATAACAAACCTTTTGACGACGCAGTATTTATCTCTGTTCTTGTAAAGGAGTTTGGTTCGGAGCAGCGGCCGCTCGGCAGAAAGCGTTATACAAAGTTCTCGTATTTACTGCATCGCCGTCTGGGTGATGGGCGAGACAAGGAATATCTGCCGAAAGCCGCCGGGCCTTATGACCCTTCTACCAAATACAAGGGTGGCGAGGCGATAGCGATAAAGAACAAGTATATTCGCAAGCATTCGAGTGGATCCTTTCCCGGGTTTGTTGCAGCCGAAAAGATTGCAGACGCCGAACAATATTTTTCAGAATGGGGTCGAAGCGAGGCTTTGACATGGCTCAAACAGTTCCATTATGAAACGACCGAAAGGCTTGAATTACTGACAACCGTGGACATGGCGATGGTAAATCTTTGCGAAGCTGGTAAACATGTCGAATTAGCTTCCGTAAAGCAATACATTCACGATGCCCCGGAATGGACGGCCAAGTTGGATCGCGCGATTTTTTCCGATGACAATATAGATATGGCAATTAAATGGTCGCGACAGTTATTTGAGTTCTAGTAAGCCGATAGAAAAATGCCCAACGTAGGTCAATCAGAACGCAGTACGCAAGATCGAATCGTCAAGCTTTTTGTCGAGGAGCTGGGCTACCGCTATTTGGGAGACTGGTCCGACCGCGAACGCAACAGCAATATCGAAGAGGGCCTACTTACCAACTGGTTGACGGAAAACGGATATTCAGCGGACCAGATTGGCCGAGCCTTGCGGCAACTTCGGGTCGAAGCCGACAATTACAGCCGCGGGCTCTACTCCAACAATCAGGCCTTTTATTCGAAATTGCGCTACGGGGTCGAAGTGAACACCGATCCGGGACAGCCTACGGAGACCGTTCACATAATCAACTGGAAGGAACCGGAGAAAAATGACTTTGCGATCGCCGAGGAAGTGACCCTTCGCGGCAATCTTCAACGTCGTCCGGATCTCGTACTGTACATCAACGGCATCGCGATCGGCGTGATCGAGCTGAAGAACAGCCGGGTAACGATTGGCGACGGAATCAGACAAAGCCTATCGAACCAACAGCCGGAGTTCAACGCTTGGTTCTTCAGTACGGTTCAATTCATCTTCGCCGGGAACGATTCTGAGGGACTTCAATACGGAACGATTTTGACGCCGGAAAAATTCTTCCTGAAATGGAAGGAAGACGAGGACGACAATACAAGATTCAAACTCGACAAATACCTGCTAAAGATGTGCGAGAAGAATCGCTTTGTCGAACTCATGCACGACTTTGTCCTGTTCGACGGCGGAATCAAGAAGCTTCCCCGCGTTCACCAGTATGTCGCCATCAAGAAAGCTCAGGATCGAATTCGTCGGCGTGAAGGCGGCATAATCTGGCACACGCAGGGCAGCGGCAAGAGCATCGTGATGGTGCTGCTCGCCAAATGGATCCTCGAGAACAACCCTCACGCCAGAATCGCGATCATCACCGACCGCGATGAATTGGATAAGCAGATCAAAAGCGTTTTCGAAGCCACCGGTGAGAAGATCTATCGCACGAATAGCGGACGTGATCTTGTACATCAACTTTCAAAGGCGACGCCTCGGTTGCTGTGTTCCTTAGTACATAAGTTCGGGCGCCGCGATGTCGAGGACTTTGACGAATTCATCAAGGAGCTGGAATCGCAGCCGAGCCAAACCGTCGGCGAGGTATTTGTGTTCGTGGACGAATGCCACCGAACGCAGAGCGGAAAACTTCATCGGGCAATGACGGCGGTTATGCCTAACGCCATCTTCATTGGATTTACCGGCACGCCGCTGTTGAAAAAGGACAAGAAAACCACGCTCGAAGTTTTCGGCAGCTACATTCACACGTACAAATTTAGCGAGGCTGTGGACGACGATGTTGTTCTCGACCTTGTGTACGAGGCGCGGGATATCGATCAGAAGCTCACCTCGCAGGAGAAAATTGACGCGTGGTTTGAAGCGAAAACACGTGGGCTGAACGATTGGCAAAAGGAGGAACTCAAAAACAAATGGGGGACGATGCAGCGTGTGCTGAGTTCTCGACCGCGAATGGAAAAGGTCGTTGCTGACATCATTTTTGATTTTAATGTTAAGCCTCGACTGTCGAGCGAACGGGGGAACGCGATCCTTGTAGCCGGTTCCATTTATGAAGCATGCAAATACTTTAGTCTGCTGGAGAAGACGCCGTTTAAGCGAAAATGTGCTGTGATTACGTCGTACAATCCGCAGGCGGGCAACGTCACGCTTGAGGAAGTCGGAGCGAACTCTGAAACGGATAAGCAGTTCGTCTATAACACCTACAACGAATTGCTTGCCGAGGTGGAAGCCGTTCCGGGGATGACGAAAACTGAAACTTACGAGGAAAGATCAAAAAAGCTATTTGTCACAGAGCCGCCAAACATGAAATTGCTGGTTGTCGTGGACAAGCTGCTGACTGGATTTGACGCCCCGCCGTGTTCCTATATCTACCTCGATAAGAAAATGCAGGACCACGGCCTATTTCAAGCAATTTGCCGAACAAACAGGCTCGACGGCGAGGACAAGGATTTTGGATACATCGTCGATTACAAGGACCTTTTCAAAAGCGTTGAAAACGCGATCGCAGTGTATTCCGCCGACGAACTGGATCTAAGCTCTGATGGTGTTGATCCGAATGTTTTGCTTCAAGACCGGCTGAAAAAAGGTAAGGAGCGTCTCGACAATTCCATTGAAATACTGTCGCTGCTTTGCGAGCCTGTCGTGCCACCGCAAGGTGAACTAGAGCACATTCAATTCTTCTGCGGTAATACAGAGATCGAGTCCGACCTTAAGGATCGCGAGGCACACCGCGCGGCACTCTATAAGGCAGCCGCCTTGATGGCCCGATCATACGCGAACATTGCGGACGAACTCGAGCAAGCCGGATATAGTCAGGACGACGTCGAGCGGATCAAGCGTGAACTCAAGCATTATCTCGATGTTCGAGAAATCGTCCGGAAGGCCAGTGGTGAAACGCTTGATTTGAAACCTTATGAGGCCGACATGCGACACCTGATCGATACGTATATCGAAGCCGACGAACCGCGAACTATTTCACCTTTCGACGGGCTATCATTGCTTGATCTAATTGTGAAAACCGGGATCGCGGAAGCCATTACGAATCAGCTCGGCGCACTCAAAGGGAATAAAGAGGCGATCGCCGAAACAATTGAGAATAACGTCCGAAGCAAGATAATTAAGGAAAACCTCAACGATCCGGAATTCTACGCGCGGATGTCCGAACTGTTGGACGAGCTGATTAGAGCCCGGAGGGAACACGCCGTAGACTACGAAGTTTACCTGAAACGCATCGCTGAAATTGCGAAAATGGTGAACGTTGGAGCATCTGCCGACACGCCGGAAGAGCTTGATACGCCCGGTAAACGAGCACTCTATAACAATTTGGACCAAGATAAGGAGCTTGCAATACTGCTCGATCGGAAGATCAAGCAGGTTCGCCCGGACGGATGGAGGGGCGTTCAACCGCGGGAGCAGATTATCAAACAGGGGTTGTATGAACTTCTGGGCGATGAATCGGAGGTCGAACGGATCTTCATCATTATCAAGGCGCAGTCCGAGTATTAATAGTGACACAGATAAAGCTTGGCGAGATCACCGTTGATGTGGTCCGAAAAGATATCAAGAACATACACCTTAGTGTTTACCCGCCGACCGGCAGAGTTAGGATTTCCGCGCCTTCGCGGATCAAGCTGGAAACGATCCGAGTTTACGCCGTTTCCAAACTCGGGTGGATCAAGAAGCAGCAGGAGAAACTTCGCTCTCAAGAGAGAGAAACACCTCGCGACTACATCACGCGAGAAAGCCACTATTTCATGGGTAAGCGGTACTTGCTCAAAATCACTGAAACGGATGCGACACAAACAGTCGTACTTAGACACCGAGAGATAGAACTGGTCGTTAAAAAGGGCGCGGATCTGAAACAAAAACAGAAACTACTGGAAGACTGGTATAGAAAGCGACTAAGGCAAAGCGCCGGCAAGTACATCGCCTTCTGGGAAAAACAGATGAATCTCAAGGTCGCAGAATTTGGGATCAAGAGAATGAGAACCAAATGGGGCAGCTGCAATCGCGAAGCGAAACGCATCTGGCTCAACCTTGAGTTAGCAAAAAAGCCGAAGGAGTGTCTGGAGTACATTGTCGTCCACGAAATGGTACACGTGCTCGAACGAAATCACGGAACGCGATTCGTGGCCCTAATGGATCAGTTTCTTCCGCAGTGGCGGCAATACAAGGATGAATTAAACCGTCTACCCGTAGGACACAGCAATTGGCGATACTAGTTGCAAACGGAGCTAAGCTCCTTTCTGATTGTCTTTGCTCGGCGCCCAACAAAGAAAGAGAGGCGCGCGTCCGAACGAACTGACACCGACGTACCCTTCTACCTATAATCTCCAATGATGTTGAAGCCTCCCCAAAAATAGGGTTCATGAAAACCAGAAGACTTATCATGCATCATCGAAATTGCCGCGTTTTGCAAGGCTTTGTTGGTGGATCGACCTCCGAGATACTCCTGATAAAAAGCAATTGCAAATCGCTGGGTTGCTTTGTCGCTAGCTTCCCACTGTGATGAAATCACAGTCGAACTTCCGGAGCCCAGCAATGCCCAAGGAATACTAAGCAGGCCTTCGCCATTGTGCACTTTGCTTGTATCACAGGATGCAAGGAATGCTAGGTTATTTTGCTTCAAGCGAACCGATAGGAGATCGTTGACGGTCAACCGGCCAGAGTCTGCGGCATTCTGCTGAAAGGCAAGGAATGAAGATAGAGAATTTTCGCTATCGAGTTGGGCGTGCATGGAGAAATGAAGGATGTCAGTTTCCGCAGCAGATTTTAGAAAATCTGATTTAGAGGCATTGAGCCGAGGTGAGATTCCGAATAACTTTCCAATGCTCATCGCCTCACTGTTTACATAGGTGAGTTTCTGACGGTTAAAAGTTTCATTCGCAAAGATCTGAATAGTTTTTCTGCTGGGCGGCTCAGATGAAAGCTGTTGCTTTAGCAAATAGACCGACGGTGAATAGGAAACCGTATTCGTTTCGATTAAATATTTATTCCCGTCTGGGCTCAGGGCGTGGAAAGGTAGTCTCCACAAAAGTTTGTCTGGGACGATCACTAGGTGATTTGATTTCAGGTTTAATGGTTTCAGCAACAGGTCGTAGAGTTTTTTCCCATCGACCTTAAAGAAAATACGATCCCTTATCTTAGTTTGTGTCTCGGAGGCGAGTTTGGAGGCATGTATCTCAGTGACCGTAAGTTTAACTACGCGTATAGGCTTTGCTGGTTCAAGAACGAATGCAAGTAGTTCACCTGATGGGGTGAATTCGTAGGAAACGACCGCCACGTCTTCTGGAAGTTTCAAGTCCTGTACAGAAAAATCCGGAGTGTGCGTGTTCCGAGTTAGCTTATCGTCCACGATGCGGTTTTCCAGCTTGGCTAATTCCTTATCATTTGCATCTCCTTCGATGTAGCTGCGAGAGGTCATGAGCAGTTCGTTTCGGACTGCCTCGGACAGATCAGGACGGGGCTTCAACACCGATCCTTCGATCCTGTCTCTTAGCAGATTTGCTTTGAGTAGTTCGGAGTATTCAAAGGCCTTCGTGGGATTGCCGGATACCTCAATCTCGCTGAGTAGCCGATAGACGGAATGGTGAGCCTCCATCATAGCGATCGAAAGATTCACCGTCGATGTGTTTCTAAAAGGCTCGAACAATGAGAGCGATTTTGCCGCATGTTCTCTCGCAGATTTGTCTTCGCCTAGTCGCCATGAACCCAATGCGAGTTTGTAATATATTCGGGGAAGATCATCTTGAAAATTCTCATCTTCGGTTAATTTGCGTAAATGATGAGCATTCGCGATAAGTTCTTTCCAGTTCTGCTCTTTCTCAGCGATCGTGCTTTTCCAATAGGGCACAACATAATCGGATGTACCTTTTTCGTTTGCCAGTCTTGTGAAGTACTCGTCCGAAAGGGTACGGTTTCCGTTCAAGTTCTCAATCAAGGCTCTCCCTAAAAGACGCTCAAAGCTGAATTGCTTTTCTTTATCGATTGCCTCCAACCTAGCTAGGTAGTTTTTCGCGGACTGAAGGTCGTTTTCGTACAACGATCTCAGCAAGAGACTGGAGAGGAACTGTCCGGCGTGATAGTCCACTCTAGCTCGAGTCGAAAGCGCAAGGCCTTTGAGATACAGGTCCTTCGATCGTCGTGTCTGGCCCGTAAGATCGAGGAGGCTCGCAAACTCAAGGTGAGCGATCCTATTTCGATGTTCGTATTCTACGATCGAGGATTTTGAAACCAATTTTTCCGCGTAGGAAAGAGCATTGACATAATAGAATTTGGCAGTCCAGGCTAAGCTCAGAAATCGAAGTGCGTCAAAGTATATCGACGTCTGGCCGTTCGCCAAGGCCCCTCTCTCTGCATTTTCTAGCCATATGATCGCCGCAAAATCGTGTCCTGCCGAATATAGGGTGCGACCGACTTCCAACTGGTAACCAGCGAGGGCTTTCGAGTCATTTGCAGATAATGTATGCGCTAGTCGCAGGCTTTCGAGCACCGCTCCAGAATCGCGCTTCGAGCGAGATACTCCGGCCTTACAGAGATAGAGAGAAGCGACAGATCCGGGAAAGCGAGTTCGTAAGCTGGAATCAGAAACGAATCGCTCGACGATTTGAGCAGCTTCGTCAAGCCGCCCCAATTGTATGTATGTCCGACAAGTAATGACGGCCAGATCAGACGCCTCTTGGACCCGTCCAGATTTGGAGAGTCTTGAAATCTGAGCTGGTGCAATTCTGGCTATTTCTTCGAAGTATCCCTTTGAATACAGCGTAGATATGGATTGTGAGCGGGTTTGGCTCAGAGATATTTCCGACATGAGAACTAATGCGAAGATGACCAGGATCGCCCTTCTCGCATTAGCCCACATGTTCGGTGTGCTTCTCATCAATGTCGCTCCTAGTCCGGCGTCGGTCGACAATCACCGTTGTCTCCGCCCTCGTTGTTTGGCCTACAAGTCGTACATTGGCGCAGGGGACATTGATCATTGCCGCCGGCGAGCGAGAACAGCGCCGTCAACGCATAGGTGACGATACTGTTGGCCGCTGGCAATGCTCCGCCCGTCGCGAAAATGTTGCCAGCCAACAAAGTTGTCATGGTCAACGCCAAGAGAAGTGCTTTAGTTCGTTTCATTTCATTTCCTCCTTAGGTGAGTCTTAATAAATTCATACATAGCCGCCGTGACGAAGCGTCCTGAGACGCCATGTCCCGCCTCATTGGCAAATATGAACCACACATCGGCCCCTGCATCTCGAAGTTGAGATTTGAGACCAAGAACGTCCCCTTCCGGGACCCTTGAGTCGAGTTTTCCCCTGGTCAAGAACAACGGCGTTCCTTTCCATTTCGAAGCATTGTTCAGCGGCGAAAGCTCATCAAGCTTTTTCATCAAGATTTCGTCTTTCGGATCTCCGTATTCATTCTTTGCAAATTCATCGATCCAACTCTGCTGCAGATAATTCCTGATCGACACGAGCGGATATTCGGCGATGACAGCCCGGATTCGGGAAGATTCCTTGAGCCCGGTCGCCAACGCTACGAACCCCCCGTAACTTTCGCCACGGATGAATACGTTATCCGCATCGAGGTCTGCCTGCTTCTCGATCCAATCGAGAAGCGAGCTAATATCTCGAACAGCGTCCTCTCTTTTGGCCCCGTTGTCAGCGTCCATGAAGTCGTTTCCAAATCCTCTCGACCCTCGGATGTTGGTGTGGATAATTGACAATCCGAGAAACGTCGCAAACCGGACATCGAGAGAACTAAATGTCGGACGGTCAACTACCTGGGGGCCACCATGGATAAACACAAGCACGGGGCTTTTCTTCTCGATCTTGGCGGGTTTTACAATGTATCCCGAAATCTCCTTGCTATCAGAGGATCTCCAGCGTATCTTCTCCGGAGGTCTTACCGTCCCCGTAAGGACCTCTGGAAGTCGGGGTTTTGTCCAAACTGTTGTTTTTTTCGTCTTCAAGTCGAACGACTTTATAAAAGCGGGTTGACCGATGTTCTCGACAGTGTAAACAACCTCGCTACTTGAAAGCCAACGGGTGTTCCAGACAACGTACGAACCGCTAAGAAAGTTTGGAACTGCCGGTACAATGCTTTTGCTCTTCAGTTTTCCGATCCATAGACTGTCGATTCCGTCGAACGCTTCTTGGATTAGTAACGATTTCCCATCCGGCGAGGGTTTTATGTCCCCCAGATGTCCGCGAACTTCTTTTAGGCTTATAATCTCCTTCGCTCCCGTTCGCGGATTAACCGAAATTAAGCACCGACCTCCACCACATTCTGGCGAGTCTTCGCTTAACGCAAGTGGCCTTCCGTCCAAGAAAAATGCCTTTGTTGCATTTCCTGATTCGGAAAGAGGTGTGAGTTTCCCGCTTCCTATCGAGTATAGGTAGATGTGCTGGTTGCTCGAAGATTTCCAGTACTTAAGCAGAATGTTGCCTTGGTCGTTGTCAATTACATTCCATAGTCCCTTGAGCTCCACCGCGAAGCACTTGCTCGCTGTGAGATCGCTTTGACAGATCTTTGTCGTTTTTGCCTCGTAGTCGTTCAGGGTGTAATAGATACTCTTTCCATTTCGATCCCAGACAAACGAATCGACTGAATCGTCTTTACCGTTAAAACGCGTTAGCTTTTGAGCCTCCGATTTTCCGTCCCAAAGGTAAAGGGCGTAATTGTCTGGATCTTCCTTGTCATTGTTGAAGGCAACGACCGACGAAGTTGGACTGACCCGTAGAGTGCTTGGCACCCTTCCGTCGAGGGCCAACTTTGGCGTGGACAAAGGAGAATCCACAGAGTAGATGGCGTTCTTTTCATCGGTGACAAGTAATTTGCGAGCGGTTCGATCGACGTCCCAGATCAAATTGCTCTTTATCGCAGATGGTTCAAAGAAAAGGTGCTTAACATCGTCGTTCTTGATGCGCGGAATACCCTCTAAACGGAAGCTGGCGGGGACTGGAAAATCGTCAGACTGCTGCGCATTTACTGAGGCGAGCAAGCAAAAAAGGATTACGGCCAGCACCTGAATCTTCATTTGGTTGTGATTTATTGTGTTCATTTTGATTCCACACACCGCAATTCAAACGACCCTCGTTGTCTTTCCATAGCTCCCGATTTTATGGTGTCCTCCGTGGACGTATTGGAAGTAAGAACTTGAGGCGGACCGACGATCTTATTGCCGTTCTTTAACGTAATTATCAGCTTCCATCGATACGACTTTGCCGGATCGAGCCTAACCGTAGAGCGGTAATGTGTTTGAGATTCTGACTCGAAATGATCGACCAAATTCTCATCAAGGTCCGAGATGTAAACGTTATAGGTCTCGACCCCTTTTACAGAATTCCATTTAAGAAAAACCTCTTTTCCATCGGATTTTGATTCAAGATTGATCGTGGCTCCGCCTGAGCAAGGATTATCGCTTCCGCGAGTTTCGGCGTTCTGCAACTTCGGCCCGCTTGCTAGAACGCCTGCCACTTTCCTTTGATCGGTTTTTGTCAAGAGGGGCTTTGGTCTCGAATTCCTATTTCGCACGTCCACACTCTTTATCGGTAACTTTTCCTTCTCGTGAGTTGTCTGATTGCCAACGGTGTCCGGGACTGGATTCAACTCATTCGTGACTGCGTTATTCTCGCTTTTTGCAACAGTATTCGACGTACTGAACTGTTGAACACCAACAAAATAGATTCCCGCCAGAAGCAGAATTGCAAATCCCGCAAAGGCCCCTACCCTTACAAAGGACAGTACCGGAAAATTGAGAAATCGGTATTCTTGTTCAGATTCATCCAATCGAGGGATGTCGGCACGGAGAACACACTTCCTGAACTCCTGCGGTGTTACCGATGGTAATTTTGCTCGACATTCTTTGCAGGCGAGAAGATGTCGGCCGATCTCGATCGATCGCGATGAAAAACTGTCTTCCCGAAACAAAGCGACCTCGGCAGCTGATAAGTGATCTTGATTCATTTATTTCATCAACTCCTTAAGTCTCTTGCGAGCGTCAGATCTCGCCTTCTTAACCGCGCCTGGGGTCGCCACTTTATGACCATTCGCCGAATTCGGTTTTGCTATATCGGCTATTTCAATATCCGTTAAAGGCATTCGTGCTGAAATCGCTTCCCAAGACTTGCTTGTCAGTTCGAGCCTCGCTAACAGTTCATCCTCTTCGATTCCAAACTGGAAAAGATAAAGTACAAGATCCACCGAACTGAAAATAAGCACTTGCCGTTGATAAAGACTCAGCCTGCAAATACCTTGCCAAACCGTTTTGACCAAAGCAAAGGTTTCTGCGGACGAAGCATCTAGCTCGCCATTGAGCAAGTCGATTTCGTCGAGCGATATCTCGATCCGTTTGTTTCGATTTGAAAGGTTTCGATTTACTTCGTTGTGAGCAGTACGCGCGGTGAAGGACTTCCAATCGGCTTCTGCCATTCGTGAGCTTTTGTCCTCAAACTTCGTGAGCCACTTCCAAAGCCTTAACGCAGCCTCTTGCGAAATATCAGGAGCGTCATCGGCCACAACAGATCTACGACCAGCGATCACTTTGCGAATCAGCTTTAACGATTCTAAAAAAAAGCCCTCCCGATCAAGCGCGCTATCTGACCCACTCGGCGGATCGCCTAGTGAGGTTTGCAACTTGGAAAGGATCGGGTTGTCCACAACTATTTTCCCTTTTACCAAACTCGTCTACGACAAGATTTAAAGTTTGCCAAGACGTTACTCAGCGTCTTCTCGGGAACGGGAAGTTTTCGTAGAGACGCTTTTTCAAAGGTTTGAAAAGTCACGTGCTTTCCAACCAGCCAACTAGCTCCTGTTATGCTTAAGTATTGACTGTTATACAACTTACGACGCGCAAATGTAAACAAAAATTATCTAGCACGTCTCGAATTTCTCGATCTGTGTTTGCTCGGTGAATAGCCTGATGCAAGATGTGTACCGCGAAACCTCTTCACACTCCGTCCTAGATTTTATGCCCGGCAATCGGATGGGATTGTGTTTTGAGGGAATAGAACAAGATCTTCTCAGAAATGCCCTCGCGATCAATAACAACAATCGAACAAAGGCGGCTCAACAGTTGGGAATCAGCGTTCTGAATTGATAAAGAAGTTGAACCGCATTGCCAATCGGATTGGTGCATGAATCATCCAGCAATGGTTTATTTTTGCACCAAAATAGCTATTTTTGAACCATGCATTCGTAAACCTGTCTCGACGGTCGATGCAGTGCGATCATGCTCTTCAATTTGATTTATCTGTCCGATTTGTTCGACCTGCTTCCTGGTCGCAATTTGGCTATAATCAAATCCTAAAGGATGAGAAAAACTCTATTCATTAGCCATGGCGATACGGTAATCGACAATGAATTCACCAAATGGATCACGTTGAAACTTATCGCGTTAGGCTATGAGGTTTGGTGCGATCTTAAATTCTTAGACAAGGGGGTTGATCATTGGGCAGCCATTGAAAGAGAAATACGTGAGAATAGCATAAAAGTCTTGCCGGTCTTATCCGTCTTCTCTAATCGAAGGGAAGGAGTCTTAAAAGAACTCGCGGTAGCCGAGAAAGTTAAAAAGGCGTTGGATGACAACGCCTTTATCATCCCGCTAATGATCGATCAAAATCTCTCGTTCGACGATATTAACATCGAGGCCGTTAGACTAAATGCTGTAAATTTTCGGACTTCTTGGGCCTCTGGACTAAGGGACCTACTTGAAGCTCTCGAAAAGCAAAAGGTTCCGTGCAGTAGTCCGGATCCCGAACTAACTTCCTTGCTATACAAACAAATTGTTTTACACGACAAGGGAGCTATCGCTGAAGAAGAAGTTTACCAATCTAATTGGTTCCCGATTGTTTCATTTCCTGACGAATTACGCTTTCATGAATTTCCACGCCGTGTAATTGAAAATCGTAATTCTCCGGGAATTAAGTATCCCACAGCCAGATACGGTAAATATCTTGCTACGTTCGCGTGGGAATATGATTTTATTGATGAATTTCCGGAAACGAGCACGTATCTTAGCAGTTGGACTGTCAGAATTCCTATGACGGATATTCTGACGGGTACCATTAAGGAGACGGATTTTATTCGCCCAAGTGAATGTAAGAGACTTGTCGTTGAATTACTTAACCAGGCTTCGGCTCGATTTATGGTTCAAGCGGGTTTTCGCGAGTACGAGATGTCAAATCGCGTGGCATATTGGATTGAAAAGAACACTTTAGAAAGGGATAAGTTCAACAAAGTACAGTTACTTGGGAAAGATCATGAAAATACATGGCATTACGGTGTTTCGCCATCAGCGAAGCTTTATCCGTTTCCCGTTTTTGTCTTCTCATCTCACATTTTCTTCACAACTAACGGAATAGATCTCATAGACTCTGAGGCCACGCAACACTCCGCAAGACGACGACTGGGTAAGAACTGGTGGAATGGAAAATGGCGCCGACTTCTTATGGCTCTTATTGGCTATCTCGGAACAAATTCGAGCGAATTGAAGTTTGACGTAGGGAGTGAAGAACAAATCGTTGTCGGAACCGAGCCTGTTACTTTCCTCGCACCTGCAACTTATAAGAAACCCATAAAGAACACGTTGTCCGAGGAAGTCGAGATTTCAAACATAGGAACCGTTGATGAGATTGACAATGCCCTAGATGATATTCCAGAACCCGAATGAAACCACTTTTTTATATTCCCGAACCGAACCTTTTATTTGCTTACGACCAGAAATGTACGGACGTGAGGGATGGATTGGCGATGTACGGCCCAGTAAACAAAATATATGGTATTCGTAGCGGTGTTGTCGCGACTCAGCGAGGTATGCAAATTTTCAAAGACTTTCTCGAGGGATTGCAAAAGCCAACATATAATGCAAACAACGTAACCCGGCCAATGTTTCCTGGGTTTGAAGCCGTATTTAATTGCAAATGGGAATCCAATAATCTGTATTATCAAGAAGTTCGGAAAGAAGAGATCGATCATTTTCTCTATAACGAGAATACTCATAAACGAACCTATGACCTTGTCTCCTTGTTCTTAGAAAAAATTGTTACAGCGAATAAGAATACCGATGAGACTGTCGATGTTTGGTTCGTAGTCGTTCCGGATGAGATTTACAAGTTTTGTCGTCCGAATCAAGCGTTGCCGAAATATCTTGTTCAGACAAAGCGAACTATCTCAAAGGCTCAGGCAAAGAGTTTTCGATTTACACCAAGTCTCTTTTCCCAGCTGGACGAGGATAATCGAGCAAAAGAAGAGGAAGCTCTCGCTTACACTTTTGACGCCCAGTTTCATGACCAACTAAAGGCTCGGCTCCTCAGTCACACAATTCCAACACAGATAGTTCGAGAAAGCACACTTGCTTGGCGAGAGTTTACGAACGGCCGAGGTGTCCCGATTCGTGACTTCTCAAAAATCGAAGGGCATTTAGCATGGACGTTTTCGACGGGCGTCTTTTATAAGGCGGGAGGGAAGCCATGGAAGTTATCCGACATACGAAGTGGAGTATGTTATTTGGGGCTCGTCTATAAACAACTAGAGAAAAGCAGGAACCCGAAAAATGCTTGTTGTGCTGCTCAAATGTTCTTGGATAATGGCGATGGGACGGTCTTCAAAGGTGAGATAGGTGAGTGGTGGAATCCTGAAAGAGAAGAGTTTCACTTGGATCCGAAAGAAGCGAAGTCTCTGTTAACCCAAGCCATCGAATCTTATCGTGAGCAAAATAACGGACAAAATCCGGGAGAAGTATTCATACACGCTAAAACGCGATTCAATAGGGAGGAGTGGGATGCCTTCCAACAAGCTGCCCCGTCTGGCGTCAATCTAGTCGGTGTATCGATGTCGCGGTCCAAACCACTGAAGTTATACAGACAAACTGGGGATTATCCGGTGATGAGAGGGCTCGCTTACCTTATTGACGACAAAAGCGCATTTCTTTGGACCGTCGGATATGCCCCCAAAACGCAAACCGCAATGTCAATGGAAGTGCCTAACCCGCTCTTTGTTGAGATAAATAAGGGATCAGCCGATATTAAGCAAGTTCTCTCAGACATCATGGCGTTGACAAAGCTAAACTATAATTCCTGTCAGTTCGCAGATGGCATGCCTGTAACTCTACGTTTTGCCGACAAGATTGGTGAAATCTTAACTGCAAGTGCAGACATTAAGGCACCTCCTCTTGCCTTCAAATACTATATTTAGTTTGTCTTGGAAGCAGGCGTTTATGCTAACCTGCGTTCAGAAGAAGGCGTTTCCATGATAGTGAGCAACCTTGGTAGCGAATCGCACAACCCACATGAGTCCGTGGAAGAGCAAGACTACCGACTGCCTGAAAATCAACCGGAACTATTCCCATCAAGGGTGTCGAATGCGACATCACAACTGAATTCTCGCCCTTAGATTCTCTCGAAAACGATCAATCCCCGCAGACGGATAGCTCCGTTCGATAGTACTGCCCTTCGGCCGATAAGACGCTGTCGCGATTCGCAAGGTCATACCGACACACGTTGAGTCTCGATAAAACAAACAAATAATCAGCGGCAGAAAAGATATGCCTTCGGAGAAGGTTTCGAGAGTTGTTACACACGCTTCTCGAAAAATTGATAACACAGGAGAATTAAGAAAATGTCAGCAAATATTTCGATCATCGGCAACTTGGGGAAGACCCCGGAAACAAAGATCACAGACAACGGCACGCTCGTGGCAAGCTTTTCAATGGCCTCGAACTCGTTCCGAAACAGCGCGGAGGGACGCGTCGAGAAGACCGACTGGTTCCGCGTGACGGCATTCGGCAAGCAGGCGGAGACACTTGCACGCTACGTGCGAAAGGGCAGTCGTCTTTACGTTCAGGGGCGTTTGACCTTTAACCCTTGGGTTGATCAGAACGAGTCTCCGCAGGCGGGAGCAGAGATCGTGCTTCAGGAGTTCCAGTTCTTGTCGGGCCGCCGCGATGAGGAGGGAGACGGAGCGGCGATGCAGACGGCACAAACCGCACCGGTGGAACTTCAGCAAGCCGCTGCGTACTAATCCAATTCGAATTCAGGTCTATCTGCCGCTTGGAGAGAATTTTCTTCAGGCGGCAGATCTTTTGCAGATAGGGAATCTGCTATGCGATATCGAGTCGTAAGGATGAAGTGGATCACCAGAGCCTTTGTAAGAAAGCATCGCGATCACATCTTCTTGTTCGGAGACAACGTTGTCCGGCGTGGTCTTGGCGGACAAGCGGCTGCGATGAGAGGTGAACCGAATGCAGTTGGCATACCGACGAAGAAACTCCCCAGCAATAGCGACGAAGCCTTTTTTACAGACGCAGAATTAAAACAGAACAAGGCGGCGATCGATCAGGCCTTCGAGCATCTGGCACGTATAGGTACCGCTCCTGAACAGATCGTCGTCATTCCCGCACACGGCCTCGGAACCGGCCGGGCTCAACTCCAAAACCGAGCACCGCTTACCTTCGCTTATCTTGAAAAGCGGCTAGCAGAACTTTCGTCACAGCCGGCCGATCTCGTTTCTACTAACACCCTTCTCCTGCAACTTGAGAGGGATTTTCAAGCCTGAATGAAAGTGCTTTTAATTCAGGGTTTTGAGAATGCGGCCCTTAAATCTACGCGTTTTCGATTCGGCACCAAGCCGATCAATAGAGGAAGTTATGGCAGAAAGAATAAGTATTGAACAACTAAGAAAGCACGCTCCTAATAACCAAATGCTGGCGTTCATGCCGGTCAATACCGGTTCGCCGATGCAGGACTGGTGTGCTCATCTTTCATCGAATCCGCTGCGACGGAGAGAGCTTGAAGAGTTCTCGATCTTGGGCGATGTTGTGGTTCGAATCGCCGACGAACTTGAACCGGAAGCGTTGGACCGCGTGCGGATAATGTCGCTCGAATACGCGATGAAGGTTTTGTCCGACGAGACCGATGCTAAGGAGTTCGTGAGATGCGTAAAGGCAATCGCTAGCCCGGACGCGGGGCAGTATGAATTCGAACAGATCGCAGCGTACTACTACGGCGAGATCAGACGAAGAAGCGTGGGTGAGGTTCTTCACGAAATGGGCTTGCTCGGTATGCAACTTGAAGCTGTAACAGCGACTTCGGCAGATCGCGAGATCAGCTTCGAGGAATCCCGAACAAGAGATCGAAAGCTTTGTGTAGCTGATCAGCGAAGGGTTCAGGAAGCTGCCAAGAATCGCAGTTCGCTACCGCCAAAATGCCCGAACTTCGATGATGAAATGCAGGCGGTTCTGCGACGCGTCGGACGCCATAAGGTCAGCCGCATGATGTTCGACGACTTTGCCGAATTCTATCTGGAAGACGGCGATAAATCAGTCGAAGAGCTCGACAGAGACTTCACGACTTTCGATCAACTTGAGCAGTTTGATGAGAATGGTCTTATCGGCATAACAATGAGTTCAAGCCAGCGTTCGGTCGTGGTATTTGATCTCGATTGTGAGATCGATGCAAACTGTCTTCCATACGAATCAAGAGAGCTATCGTCACAGCTTCCAAAGCTGTTTGTAGGCCATTCCTTAGGCGGCAACACCGTCCAGGAAGGACGCCGAATGATCAGCTGTGCTGGGTGGGCAATGCCTTCGAGACATCCGTTCACGGATCGAGAATTCGAGGAATGGCTAGCACTTTCCCTTGATCAGATCTACGACAGCAAAGTCATCCGTTCGGTACGCCGTATCTACTCATTTAAGCAAGGTAGTTTCGAGATCCTTGTAGATCAGGAAATCAACCCTGACTTTGAAGAGATGCAGTACGCCGCTTCTGTCCTGCGCCTATTGTGGCAGCGTCAATACTCCGACTTTCATCTGCGAAGCCTTCGTCACGATTCGTATCAAGAAACCTACCTTGCGATTCGCGGAACGTCGGACACGGCTGATTTAGCCGATCTAAAGAAAAAAGCGTATGCAGATTTTAAGGAACACAAAAGCCTTTCCCTTAAGGAATTCACGGCCCTTAACACCGTCGCAAAATCTCAGGAAGTTAGGTTGAAGAATCAACTTTCAATCGACGCGAAACGATGGCTCCGAAAGATCGAAATGGCGACTCTAGGACAGCTACGTTTTCTGAAATTCGGTCTCTATAACGACCCGGCCGCGAAGGCATTTAAGCGGCAGGAGAAACAAAAATTGTGGGACGCGGTGAGGGCACGAGATGCGGAACTAAACGAGGTCGTTCGCGCGAATCGCACGATCCAGGCGAGCCTCCTCACGCAGCCCACTGTACAGCGAACACAGGTTAAGGTCGTGCATGCGGCCTGAAAATTGAAGAGCAATATTCAACGAAAGGAGCGGCGGCCAGTATTTTAGGCAGAACGCCTAGAAAAACTCTCGCAGATGGCGAAACGCCGTTCCGTTCGGAGAACAAATAAACCACAAAAGGAGCAAGAAAAAACCATGTCAGCAAATATCTCGATACTCGGAAATGCGGGCCGCGATGCGAGCCTGAAATATTCGGAAAAGGGCACGCCGGTCGCGAGCTTTCCAATCGCTTCAAACTCGTTCAAGAACGGCCCGGAAGGGCGTGTACAGGTTACACATTGGTTCAATGTGGTTGCCTTTGGCAAGACTGCGGAGACGCTCGCCGAGCATGTAAAAAAGGGAACGCATCTGCTGGTCCACGGCAGGCTCTCGTTCAGCCCGTGGAGCACAGATAAGGGCGAGCCCAGATCAGGTGCTGAGATCTCGCTCTTCTCATTCGAGTTTGTCGGATCGAACCGTTCGGACGGCCAAACGGATCAAGTACCTACTGCCGACAACCCCGAGCCAGACGTTCCCGAGTACACGGGCACGGCTGTTCCCGAGGCACCGGTCAATGAGCCGTTCATTGATCAGTTCTGAGGTAGGTTGTTTCTGCCAGTTGGGGCATAGCGTCGGTGCCGTGCCCCAGTTTCCTTAGAGAAAAACGAGAGGTGGACAATGAGCGTTACTAAGTTAGTTGAGAATAAAAGCGGGATAGAGATTGCGGCGGAATATGCGCCACTTGTGACGATCTACGCGGATGCATCCTGCATTCGGAATGGCTCGATCGACTCGTCGGCGGGCTGCGGCGTGGTCATGCTTGATCACAACCGCCTGGAGTTAAAGCTGGTTTCAAAATATTTGGGACAGATCACCAATCAGCAGGCTGAGATCCTTGCATGCACGTATGCGTTGGAGCAGCTTCGCAGATATTGTCGTATAGAGATCGTGTCAGACTCAAGATATGTAATAGATACGATGATGGGCCGAAACCACATGCGTGCAAACCGTTCGTTTTGGTCGCGTCTGGTCAAAGCATGCTACGGGCATCATGTCTCCTGGCGGTGGATAAAAGGAAATTCGGGAGTGAAGTTTCAGGAAGTTGCCGACCGTCTAGCCCGTGCTGCGGTAAGAATACGCTGTGACGTTTCAGCAGGTGATATGGCGCAACTAGGCGGACTTCTGTGTCACGGCTCAGACCAGTTGGATATCCGCGAATTTGAGATGAAGCTTGAAATGATCCTAGCCCAATACGAGTCATCTCATCGGTCGTTCGCTCCCGCTGCAAATTTCGATGGGATTGGAACACTTCCTTCTGCTTTTTCCGCCTAGCTCACACTCCTTTAGCCTCTAGTTTTAAGCCAGCTTTTGAATGCGGGATCGCGTTCGAACAGGTGGTTTAGCGCGTATTCGACAACATCGTCGTTTGTGATATCGGTACTCATGCTGATGGACGCGAACTGAAGATATTGTTTCAGTTTGCGGTCGGTCGCTTCGAGTACACGTGTGTTCAATTTTACGAAGTTCAAGCGGTTGATCTGCAGCAGCGGACGCTCGAAATTCTGCTTTGCAGAGGGGGTGATATTGCTCTGATCGTTCATTAGTACTTGGTCTCCTTGCGTTGGCGAATTACTGGCTTGGTTGGTAAATCAATCGGCGTGCCGTAGCAGAGAACTGCGGTATTTATGGCAACGGGCGGCGAATAAACAAACCGCTTTTGGCGTAGAAAAAGGGGCGGATCGAGGGGGCTCGTAAAAAATCAAAAATTACGGCGGCGGGTGTATGACAGGATAGACCAAGAACCGACGCTTGTAATTGGGGTAAGTCTCACACTGGCATTAAGTTACGCAGTGTCATCAAAATTACAAACCGCAGTTCTCGCCGTATTTCTCGCAAAAGGCACGTATTTTGCTCATGTCCAAATGGTCGGAGAAATTACAAACCGAAGAATCGGTGACAAAACGCCGCCATAAAAATCGAGAGATGAGAAAGCGAGACAGAGAGAAAATAGTAAAAAACATCGAGTTGGGTATCGAGTCAAAGCAGGGACGGCCGATCAGCGTCAGACCCTATGATGAGGATCACAAAAAACTTGATGAGATCGCGGCCGAAACCGGTGAGAATAAGTCTGCGATTGTCCGTCGAATGATCCATTTCGCCTTGACCGATAGACACCAGCATTTTGCTTCGGGTCGCTGTCAAGAAAAGCTCGATTGGCTTGTACGAACCGGTCGCCAGAACGAGACGGTTGATCTTGCTGTAAGCGACAACATCGGCGAGATTCGAGAAAGCATTGATCGAATGGAATCGGAGCTCGAAAATGCCCTACAACTGCTACGTCAAGCAAGCTCCCTGGCTACCGAAATCTACTCGATGTCGAGCATGTCGATCTCCTCGCTAAATCTCATTTTCACAAAACTCATCGAATACACTTCATCATCACCGAACGACCGCAAACAAAGTGTTGTTATCGCCTCTACCGCAATGGCTGAGCTGATCGAACACGCCGTGTCCGATCTTAAGAAATGTCTCCTGTTCCACGAGCACGTCTCAGGAAGCGAATCCCTTGACAACAGCTACCTTGCGACCAAGGTACGAATACTAAAACAGCGAATCGATTCCTTGCCTAAACCCGCGAATCAAATAGCGAGCGAATAATGAGAGTTATTGCCAGCGTTCAATCAAAAAGAGGCAGTTCTCGCGGTCTCATTCATTATCTAGCGCACAGTAAGATCGACCGGAATGCAGAGCCCGAAAAAGGTCGTGAACTTTTTAACGAGTTTACCGAACATCTTACCGTAAGAAGCGCAAACAACTTTCTTAAATCCGATTGCGGCAAAGGCCGTCCCTCAAACAACGAACTTCACCACCTTGTTCTTTCATTTCGGCTGGAGGACTTTCAACAACTTGGTTCGACTGATGGGGAACGGCAACGGCAAGTAAAAATCGTCACAAGATTTGCCATCGCACAGTTTGAAAAGAGTCTCAAAAGTGAGCGGCTTGCGTGGGCAGGTGCCGTTCATCTCAACACAGCAAACCCGCACGTTCATATCGCAATTCAAAAGGAATATCTGACCAAAGATCTTCAGGGTAGATCGCTGAACAAAATTCCGCGGGAGGCGCTTCCGCATTTTGAAATCATCGATGGAGAGAAACGGATTGTCGATGGAATTCTCATCGAAGAGGCGAAGACGAAATTACAGGAGCTTGTTGCGAGCCGGGCTTCGTCCCGGGAACACTCCAATGAAAGGCAGAACCAACAAAGTGCCCTAAGCAACCACGACGCCATTACGCCCGACACGAGCGACGGAAATATTCACGAACGAGAGATTCTACGCCGGGGTATTCTTGCCGAATATCAACTCAAATTTAAGGAAGAAAAAATTGCTTTTCTTATCGAAAATCGTGAGTGCCTCAAGTTTCCGATCAGGGATCCGGAAAGAGCAATAACGCAAAGAGTCTCGCTCTTAGAGCTAAGGCAATTAGCGAGCAACTCCGAAGACTGGAGCAAAACACCGCGATCACGCCAGATCGCAGCGATAACCAACAGCATACTCGCCCGTGAAGAATCGGAATTCTTCAAACTCAAAGAGGAAACTGCATCAATTCGTGGTGAAGCAAATAGTATCCGAACGGACTATAAAAAAAGAGGTGTAAAATTACCGCCGCCCGCATTCAATAAACAAGAACTCGATGAACTTCAGAGCGAATGTCTAGCGAACACGAAAATGCGTGAATTTCGCTATCTTGAGCAGGTTAGAACCGACCTTGAAAACAAGAAAGAAATTGCACCTAGAACCGTGTCTGATCTCGGGCTTCTCGCGGGACAAAAGGCGGTTTCTGACATGAGGATGCAGCTACATCAGCGGCAAATCTCGGACTTCAAAGACAACGCGTATTACCGAAGGGTGGAGGTTGGAAAGGATCGAGTCTCTTTGGCGATGATAGCTCGTCAAGATGATGTCAAGAACAACGGTCGCTCTGTTCTCCAAAGCATTCGCTCGGCAATCGAATATCTGACGAACAAGCCCTCAAGCCGAAATTCTAAGTCGAGGGAATTTTTTCTATTTGATTCGGTCAATAGTTCTCTGAGTGAACAATCTATACAAATTCACAAATCGATGCGGCAGGAGCAAAAGATTGTTGGGGTTCTGAGTGAAGTCCTCGATCGAAGCAGCACCTTGGATACAGTGAAGCCAGTGTTTTCTGCCGATCAGATCATCGAACTTGACACACTCTCAAGAAAACTCAAGTTTCCCAAAGAATACGCATCCAATTGGAATCTCCAAAGGACATCGATTCAAGCGGCGGTGCCCAGCCAACACGAAGCCAAAGGAAAGATCGGCCCCGGCGAAGCCGGGTATCTTTCTCACGCGATCGTGGGCCGAGCATTGGCAAGAGAAATTCTTTGCAATATCGGACTGAATAAGACAAAAGAAGACCTAGCTTTCTACCGAAGCTCGAAGCGTTTTCACAGATTTGCGCTCGAGGACAAATCGAACGGTTCGATGAATTATCTGAGTCTCAACGATGTCGATCTACCACGAAAAGGCTCGATTCTTGACCAAGCACTGAATCTACTGTTAGAGAACAAGAATCACAGAACCTTGAGACGCGAGATCGAAGGCCGAGCAAAGGATCGCGAGAGATGTCTCAAAGCGGACGTGGCGGCCGCCAAAGAATTGTCGCTGAATACGGCCAAAGAGGCTTCGGAGTTTAAGCAAATGTTCCTATTGGGAAGTGCTGCGGATCTCACTTACCAGCCTATCTTCACAACAAGCGAGATCACTGAGATCGAAAAACGCATCACCGTGACAACGAGCAGCCGGGAAGCAAAGCACCTGAACTCGATACTCAAACACTCAGCCGGAATTGATGGAACGAACTTCAAGGAGCTTCTAGCGTCGGTCGTCAAGCTCAAAACAAAAGCAGGGTCTGGCGAAGAACGAGGTTCGACTGCACCTGAAAAAGGAGGATGGCTCGAGAGGGAAGATGTGACGATTGGTCGAGGTATTAGGACCGGAATCGAACGGAGTTGATATGTAAATGTATAGAAAGCCACACCATAGTTGGTTGGCTGACTTCTAGGCACATGATTTGCCATTTCTTCGGGGGCGGTTAGCCAACGAGCCGAAACGGGGAGGGGCGAATTATGAAATATGATCTGAGCAATAAGGTAGTTGCTCGCTTGAATGAAGCAGAGTCTACGCTTCCAAACAGGAGTCTCGATCTCGGGAATATTAGCACTCCAGAATTGGGGCTTCTTTCACCCAACCGGAACGAAATTGCACCACGGGGTAGCGGTCGCGAAGCCGCACTTTTCGCTTACTCCGAACGGCTGCGAAACAGCTACAAACAAAATGATGGCGGACTGAGGGATGGTATGGTTTTGCTTGGCGATGCCTTCCGGAACGGACAGCCGATTTCGATCACGTGTTTCTGTCGGGCAGGGCAGACGTGTCACGCAGATGTTGTTAAGCTCGCGATTGAGAAAGTTGCGAAGGCAATTGATGTCAAAGAGCTGAATCGAGCCTCACGTCATGCGATTACCCAAGATTCAAACTTTCATCCTTCTAATCCTCGTACAGAAAGAGCGATCAACGAGATCCTTTCGGTTAGTCGAGCAGACCTTGAGCTTTCAAAACTTGACGACACAGATGGCCGCAACAGGAGCGAGCACGCTTCGTACTTGAACAGCAGATCACAGTTTCTCCGTGACACATACGAGCGTGGAGGAACCGTTCAAAATGGCGTTCTGATAATTCCGAAGGAGTCGCACGATCGAAAATCACCGCTCCAACTCGCAACCCTTAGCTACGGAGTTGTGCGGCTTGAACCATTGGTCGGGTCAGACAAAGCACGTGAAGTCGCACCACAGATCCTTGACTATGGAAAAGCCATCGCCGGCAGCAATGCAGATCGAGAGACCGAGGCAAAGGTCTTTCGTTGGATCTACGACGCGCTGGACGGGAAACGAGAGTTTTTGGATCGGGATCGCGATCAGTCGAAAGCAGAATCGACGACAGAGCGATTCGATCGGACTCTAGCAGAAATCGCAATTGTTGCGGGTGAGATGGAGAAGCTCGAACCAACTGACCGTTCGATCCAGTATGAGCAGTTTCTCGAGCCTGATCTCCACGATACGGAACATCAATTTCGAGGATCGGTCGAAGAACCTAGTGAAACCATCGAGCATCTTGCAACGGAACGAGATTCTGAACACGTTAATAGTACTCTCGGGTTTGAGCGCATCGAACTTGAGAGTAAAGGCCTGACGCTGCTCGCTTCCGAAATCTCCGTAGAAGACATAAAACACTGGGCCGAGGTCAAATTTCCGGCACTGGACGATGCCCTGGAGAATGGTATTTCGCCCTCCATAATTTTCAAGCTGTTTAAGGCAAAAGCTGATAAACCGATCGAGAACGATGTGAAAGGAAAGGAGCTAAATTACGAGGACCTTCGATTAGCATCTGCGTACCTTGAGCACCAACTAAATCAACCTGAAACGAGACTTCGACATTTTAACGAACGGTATCGAGACTACGCACAGATGTTAGATCGCTGTCAGTCGCGTGAGGAAGTTATCGAAGCGTCATCAAGGATACGGATTGAGAATGCCTCTGTTGGGCTTCAAAGGCTACAGAATGCCCAGAATCGA
This sequence comes from uncultured Chloracidobacterium sp., assembly GCA_964526245.1. GTDB lineage: Bacteria > Acidobacteriota > Blastocatellia > Pyrinomonadales > Pyrinomonadaceae > OLB17. The sequence goes on from CAZGLZ010000002.1 coordinate 28,912, forward strand.
GACGCTAAGAACCTTCCGTCTCTGACACAGAAGGAGATGCAAATGTTGTTTACCGAACAGTCGCCTCGGCACTACACATCCGAAATGATCGTAGCGAAACTAAACTATTCGGGTGACCGCGAGACAACAAAAGCCAGAACTGAGGCTTTGAAAAAAGGCGAGATCGCACCCAGCCCAGAGGCCCAGCAATTGATCGAAAGTCTGGAATCTCGAATGGAAAGAAAGTACCTGAACGATTCCTTATCAGCAACAAAGCATTTTCTACAGAGTCTCAAAACCCCGAATGAGGAACTCCGCTTCAAAAACAACTTCGACCACAGCGAACTTTACAGCAAACTGCCGCCTGCCGAAAGGGATTTTGTTTATCAAGTAGCGACCGAGCAGAAGGAAAAGCTAGATACAACGGCCAGACTGACCGCCCAAGAATCGAAAGGTCCCGTCATCGAAGGAACTAACCAATCCACGCCCGATCTCCAACCAGGCAAGCTTCAAGCAGCGCTGAAAACCGAGCTGCTCGAATTGTCACTCGCAAACGCCGATCCGAAGTTTGTTCAGGAACGAACCAATATGATCCTAGACGATCATTTGAGTTTAGTTGGAGCAAGAAGTGCGAATAACGACGCGAGACAATTGCTAACTTCCGAACTCAGCAGCATTGTTAATCCATTTAGTGACAAGGAGCTATCCAAAGATCGTTTTCCATTCTCCACGCGTTCGGTGTCCGCAGGCGTTAGAAGTCGGGATGACCATTTTCAAACTACGTCCGAGCGTATTCGGTAGCCTAAGTAAGCCTCGATTTACCTGATTGGCAAACCAGAAGCCTAGAGCTTTTCAATTAGTTCATCCTTTATGAAATTAAAGGCCTTATGGGCATCATAGTGTTCCGTAGGTCTCAATAGCGCCCGTGTATCGCCGAGGAACTCGTCGTCCTGCATCTTGGTTTCGAGGTTCCGGAGAAACTGTTTTCTTGTTGGCGGATTGTCTACGGAAAAAGCGATATACTTTCGATAAACTTCAATGATCTTTTCGGAATCAGGCCGTTGCTCTTGATACGCCTTGTAAAGATCGTAGAGGTCGCGCCCTTTGCGACGCTGATACAGAGCCCTAAGCTTTGTTCCGAGAAGCTCTTCGATCCTGTACGTGACAATATCAATACTTCCACTAAACCAGTCAGATTCCGTTGCAAAGGGAAACTCCTGCAAGCCCATCACGTTAAAATGTTCGCGGCAGTTTATTTCGACTTTTAGTTTCAAAGGTTGGACCGGAGGTATTTCCGATTCAAATCGAAAACGCAGAGTATTATTGTCTTTCTTCTGAGCCACAGATGCCGGACCAACGAATTCAAGCCTGCTTTGAAGGCGAGCAAGCGTTTCTTTAATTGGTTCGGGTTTGATCTGAACGAGATCGATGTCTTCGGAATACCGAGGTTGCGGATTCAAATAAAGTTTATGAAGAGCGGTGCCGCCGCGAAACGCCAGGCGTTCGCGTAGGAAATCATCCGAAAAGATTTCCACAATGGCGCGTGTGATCACAAGGTCCTGCTCGACCTGTTCATTTGTCTGCCATGGGACAAAATTGGCCCATTGGGTGATATATGCGCTCTGAATCACTATTCCGTATCTATCGTTTCATTTACAACTACATTCCATCTCGTTTCAACCGGAAATCCACGTTTCCCTTTTGTTGTGCTTAATGGCACAGGAAAGAACCTTTCGACGTTTAACGCCGCGGCTTTATACAACTCGTCGGCAAGGGACTCTGCACCTGTTGCTGTTTCAAGCAGATAACCGAGCCGTTGAATTACGGCAGTTGGAACGAACTGAATAATCTCTTTGTTAAGTTTCTCGACGCGGATAGCATCGGTCAGCTCTGAGAGCACTTCAACTACTCGGTTCAAACCGCCGACTCTTTTATGGTGCTGCACCAAATCGGCGGCGGTAAGTTCCGGCGAGGAAATTTTAACAGTTCCGGTTTCGGTCTTTCGGTCTTCGAGAAGGTCATCTGGGATCTCCTTTCTGGTTATGTAATTTACCTTTATCCCCTTCTTCACGGTCGGCCTCAAGGGCGGTAAACTCGTAAAAACAAAGAACTCTTGAGGCACCTGGTGTGCCGCGCCGTAAAATGCAGCAGCGTTTAAAAGCCCAACGTAATATGAACGCTCCAAGAAACGCATTAGTCCGTCAATAAATAGTGCCGGAGGAAGAATCCCGCGTGAAGAGTATTGAGGCGTGACAATAACGTAATAGCCCTTGTGGGCTGAAATTATTGTGCCCTTTCGCGATAATCGGTTCAGAGAACGTTTGATCGCGGTTTCAGAATACTGCGGCAGCTCACTCTCAACTCGATCCAGAGAGAAAGCGCTCCGGCCGAAAGCAATTTCCTTATCTACCCATTCTTCGACTCTAAGTTGCGAACTTTGTGCTCTCATGAAAGTAATCCTTTGCACAAAGTACCACTTTGCGGTACTTTTCGCAAAGAAATACTTTACTTCGAATTCGAGTACACTGCTTTGTGATCTACCTGCTCAACCATTCCTCTAAGAGCCAGATCCTGTTCGACCGGTAACAACCGGGGTAGTTTGCCGACATCCTCTACAGTGAGAGCGGCTCCTTTCCATGTTCTTTTCTTCATTGGCGTTCCTACTAAGAATAAAGTTGATGCCTCCTCACGCTCTTTGCCGATTGGGATGGCCCAGAGAGTGAACCGATTTTGGTCAACTCTTGAGTAAAGATAGAAGTAGTTTCTGTGAATCATTGAATGTCCGTCCGAAACGTAATTTCGATCCTTCTTTTCCCAGACGACGCCTTCTAAATCTTTCAGCATTGCGGGGAACGATCCGCGTTTTTGGTGGAACTTGACCAGATCTCTGTTCATCGATGCGGTTGCGTCAACGGGGATTTCCGAGCTTCGCTTTCGTTCCTGCGACCAAAGGGAGTAGACATAGACGCCGATCAAAATTGTTAAGGCCAGCGGGGCTAGGATGAGCGAGATCTTGAGTCTATTTAGCATGCGTTTTAGATAGATGCGTGTTCAATCACCAAAGAACCTCTATTGCCTTGGGCAGAAAAGTATCCTACCTCGACAGGAAGGTTGTTGAGAGCGTTGTAAACTGGATCCTTTTTCGCCGATTCACCGTCTTTTTGATGTTCCAGCGAGTCAAGTGTTGACTCTTTTCCAGATGGAAAAGCCAGTTCTGAAAGACGTTCGTTCGAACAGATTCGATCGACCTCAGATGAGATAACTTCTTTGAGAGCTGCCTTGTCATGTTCGGTAGCCTGATTAACATGGCCAGAGTCCGTAAATGAGAATTGAGGATCAATATCTCCAAGGTGGATTTCGCGGGGTGTGCCTTTGGTCGCGGCGGAATAAGTGTTTTTATGAACCGCAAAAGGCGGGTATGCAGCGCGGATTGGCGGGGCGGTGTCGCTGATAATCAACACTTCGGAATGAGCTGCTGTTTGTCGAATCTCATTCGGCAGCATGAGGGCACGCTTTTGCTCCGCGTATCTGGTGTTGTCTTGTTTCTTTCCCGGAAAGTCCTGAAATGTTTTTGAAAAGATCGTCGTTTCGCCCAGCTGCTTTGAAGCGTACTCGGCAGTCACATCGTCAAGGCCAGGCAGAAAGATCTTGGTCATTATGGTGCCGAGTATCGCATTCGCCTGCTCACGACCGTATTGGTCGTACATTTGCGGTAGGTCCTGGTATCCAAGACCGAGTCCAACACCGCGTCCACGCCCGATACCTGATATTCTCTTAACCTCCGATACATTCAACTGGTAAGCCTCGTCTATGAGAACGAAGCACGGGTGCTCCGGTTCATTTACACCATCGAGCCTCATTTCCATAACGGCCTGTCCGATGAAGGTAGCGATAAACTCTTTATAGACGTCAGCGGCACCCTCCGACACGACAAGGTAAATTGCTGTACCGGGTTTGCGAAGGTCTGCAAAGTTTATCGAGCGGCAACCAAGTACCGTTTCGTCTTTGGTTGGCGGCGTCATCACCATCCGAGCAGGTGCAAGTGTGAATGGCCGAAGCTTGTTGTACAAACCTATCAAAATGGATCCGCGAGTCTGAACCGGTGCCTGGCGAAAAGCCAAATACGCTTGTTTCGCGTAGAGGCTTGGCGAATTCATCATCGCATCGTTGAAGGCCTGATCACCGTCACCGCTCAGGAAGAGTAGAAAGTCGGCCGCGAAAGCTGGGATAGCTTTCTCACGGTAAACTTCCGCGATGTGAAGCAAAATTGCCGTCAAAGCTATCTGTTCGGCATCACCCCAGAAAGGGTCCGCATTCGTCCGGCGTCGGCCTTCTATACCGAGCATCATCCCGGCAATCTGACACGCAAACGCCGGATCACTTTTGCATTTCGGAATGAAATTCCACCGATCACTTTTTGTCGGATCGTTAAGGTCTAAACGGTAAATTGTTTTGGCGGAGCCGGCCGTCGGGGCGAAAAGCTCGCCTTTTGGATCGTAAACCAGACATGACGACTTGTTGAGGATCGCCCGGATCATGGACATGAAAAAAGTCTTTGATTTACCGGAACCGGTCGGGCCGAACATAACAAAGTGGCGAAGCCACTGACTTGCGGGAAGAAATACATCGCGACCCCAAAATGCTTTGGCGAGCGGAAGCGCATTTGCAGGTAGTGGCAATCCTCTGATCCGATTCATCAGACCGCAGCGAATCAGATCAGTTGCCTTCGCCCACCGAGCTGAGCCATGGGCGGTACTCATTCGTCGAACGCGGTACGCCCACATTAGTGAATAGGAATCTACAAGCGAGCCCGCAATACAGATCAGAGCCATCGCCCAAAAGACCAAAGTTATCAGACCATAAACGTCTAAAAGATATCCCGCAAACAAACAGACTATTGAACCTAGTAATCCCAAAGCAAAGAAGAATACACACATGCCAATGTCAGCCGACCACTGCCAAAACGCTTGATACGATGGCAGATACTGCTCATTTGCTTTCCTTGGAATACCGTAGGAAGCGTCGAATTTCTCAATCCATTCACGCGAAAACATAGCTTGATCAGTTACCGTGTGTTACGAAGATAATCACTCTGTTCTTTCAGCGAATCATATGTCGCCGAAGTAATGGACGATACATCACCTCGCCAGTGCCGTATCCTCCAGCCTGACGCACTCAATTGTTCAACAGTTGAAAGAGCTGCCGGAACGGGTCTATCGCGGAGCGCTTCAAAATATAGAACGGTATTGGATTCGCTTTGAGGTAGCGGAAATCTGAAAAGTAATTGTGAGCCTAGATCGGATTTTGGTACGGCCAGTACTTCAAATGAAAAGGGTTCGCGCCGATATACGATATGAAACGTGCTCCGCTCGGAAGTAATAGTTGCTGAATTTGATTGAATCCCGGGCGGCAGTAGTCGGGCGGCATTAACGTGGCGAATTATTTGATCGACATTCTCTGGGAGTCTTCCGTTTTGAGTATTCAGCGACAACACAGACAACGAGATCGCCATTCCCAAAGCCGACGTTTCTCTGAGTCTTACCGCATTATCATACTCGGGGCCGGAGAACGGGTCTTCGGTCTGCGATCCGGTCGGCGAAGACTCTTTTTCAGATTCATGCCCACGAGTTTCTACAAATCGAACCTGGGCCGTTTCGCTCTGCGGCATCAATATTCTGACAAATCCGTAGATGCCGACCACGCAAACGACTACCAGTAGGCCAGCGTATTGAGTGCGAACGACCGACTGTTTGATCGTCGAAAAAAGCCCCAATCTGGATTCTGTTCTATTCATAGCGAATTGTCGGCGAGCTGCGGCCATCTAATCTTCCAACTGGCATCGCGCGAGCCTAGCCAAGAATCGATGTCCGGGTGGAAGGCTTGCGTCATCGCCAAAAGATAATCGAGCTGAAGGGTGAGCAGTTCTCTGGATGCTCCGGTCTTTACGAAATAGCAAAAATATCGGACTAAGTCTTTCGAATTCAGAGACTCAACCAAGTCGCGTTCGAGAGCTGCAACGATATCGATCGACTCACGTACACTCGGATGATCTTCCATTCCCGCTATACCGCGAACGGCGTCTATTAGTTTGGTTGTAAGAGCCAAGTGGGTTGAAGTTGCGCGTTTATTTCTAGTCGATAAGATCTCAAGCTCCTTTTCCAGCGAAGGACTCGCGAACCGGCTGTAAACGTGTCTCGAAATGAACGGCGAACTGAGTTTGTGACGCAGATCATTTGAGGTCGTGATCACGATCGGTCTCGAATTCCAGTCGGATACGCCTATCGTTCCGCCTTCGAATCGCGGAATGTAGATCAGTCCACGTTCGAGCGGCATCAGAAGTGAATCTTCAATGCTGGCCCCAAACTTATCGCTTTCATCCAGGATCAACACCGGCGGAGGTTTCATTGGAGTGCTCGACGCCGCGCTTGCCGCCAAGTCGTATGCCATTCCTACTTCACCAAGAATCAGAAATCGGCGCTGCCACTTAAAGCGTCGGGCATTGTCGAGAAACTCGGCCTGCTCTTCAAGTGGCAGTCGCTTTGCGAGTGCGAGGTGTTCTCTCATCCACACGGCTTGCTCTTCATTATCCCAGTCATAGAGGATCTCTTCCTGTTTTAACCCATCCCGTCCGGCGACAACGCACATTGAAAGATTACAGGCGGCGGCTAACGCTTCGGGAAATGCAGTCTTCCCGCTGCCGCGAGTGCCGGAAATAAGCCATGCCCGTCCCGACTTAAGACTTTCACAGAAGTCTTCGAATACTTGCTCGTCGGGCACGTATCCGTGTCCAGCCATCAGTTGGAAAAGCTCACCATGCTTTCCGTCTGAAACAAGTTCGCGAGGGTTGATCTGTGGACGGGATGCGTCAAACGGAATCATTCCTTTTTTGCTCCCGTTTCTGTGTTGGCAATTGAAGTGTTCGGTTCGGGTAGTTGCGTCACAAGTACATATCCGGTGGTTCCGGCTAAGACCTCTAGGAATGTGTCCTCGGGTTCGTTTCCAAACAGTGACTGACTGGTGTCCTCAGACAGTTTTTCGGATCCTCTACGCAGTGGCTCAGATATTACTACTGTTCCCCCTGAACCGAACGAACCGACCGATCCCAATATCGAGCCGGCAGTATCTTTTATGCCTCGAAAGAATCGGGTCCATTTTCCGGTGACTCTTTTCCTGTTTCCGGGAATCCCTGAGGCACCGTCAGTTCCCAATAGTTCGCCGGTGAACTTCACCATTTCACCAGAAACCGGATCGATCAGGCCGATAATGTTGACGAACGCTCTTACGGATTCACCGCCCCGTAGATTACCAATTAAAATCGTGCCTGCCGGATAGGAATAACCTTTTCCTACAACCGGTTGTGTCAATTCCAAACGGACGACCCCTCCTGAATTTCTAAGCGTGTAGATCGCTCCAATAAGGCGGACCGTAAGCAGTGAGCCAAAGGGCAGTGAGCCACTTACTTTTGGTTTTGGTGTGTCCGAGGTTGTCGCTGTAGTCGCTGCACTATTATTATTGCGAAATTGCTCATCTCTGACCCTTGTTACTCCAAAGAACAGCGAGCGTCCTAAGGGTTCGGTTGACGATACAGATTTTGACAGTGGAGTGTCGTTACCTTGTGGAGAATTTTTCTTCGTCTCCAGGTTGGTGGGCTGATCCTCTCGTTTGAGAGCGTCCCGGGAGGAGATATCAGTGCCAAGATTGAAGGAAGGCTCAGTTCTCGTTCGCGATGCTGACATCGAAGAGATATCGTTTGACTCGGTGTTAACAGAAGCGGGTTTGTCGACTGATATCGGTTCATTGGATTGCCCAACCACAGAGTCCTTGCTTGGTATTGGCTCTTTTGACGCTACCATTGTGAGGGCGGCCTTGAGTTTCTCATCCTCGGTCATTGGAGCCGGGGATGAATCCTTTTGGCTCGTTCGATTGACGGCCTGGGGATTCGGCGTAGCGAACCAACCCATACCGAAGAACCAGGTGATCCCTGTACCCATCAGTAACAAGAATACTGTGAACGCGGCAGCGGTTTTTAGTACCTTCGCCGTTCGGGAAGTTTTTCGTTCCGATCCGGTTTCAAGATCCAATTCATCATCATCAACTTCATTCTTCGAAAGTTCATTCTGATCGTCCACTAACATTTTCTCGCGTTCTTCATCTGCCTCGATGTCCGGTAAGGCAGTCGGAATATCGGAATTCGTAGTTAACGTAGTTTGCATTGCGTGTCTCCTTTATTTCGATCCGTTAAGAGTTGCCGAGATTGGGGCGTCGATAGCTTCGGTTTGAGCAACGGCGACTCGAATCTTCTGATTAACCCCAAGGAGCGGAGATTTGTAGACAAGAGCATAGAACGTAGTAGAGCCTGGTTGGACAAGGCCCTCAAACGCGGTCGTCTCCAAATAGCGGATATCGAGTTTGGTGGTAAGTAGGCTGTTGCCGTCCTTGTCGAGTGTCTGGATCTGAAGTTCAGGTGAACCTCGAACGAGCCTTAGATTTGTTGATGCAGAACTGCGAATCGCAATAACAACAATACGGTTTTCGGAATCAAGATCGGTGACGCGGGTCAGTGATAGTTCCAGACCGTGAAGAGGTGAGGACCACGCGGAGAGGTGCTTCTTTTGATCTCGAAGAACGTCAGCCAACCGCTTGTTTGCAGCCTTCGATATCTCAGCATCGGTAATTGCTCGCTTCGACCCTGCCCGTTTCGATTCGGGTATTTCGGCGAAAACAGCGTTTGAGATTGAGTTCAACTCCGACATTGGAGAATCAGATATCTTCTCTTCGGCGGGCCGCGTTGAACCGATCAGTTTGGATAGTGCGCGTGAGTTGATCGGAGGAGAATTCTTGATGTCACCGCCAAGGTCAAACGCGAGTCCTGCAACCTTCCGCGCCGAGACAACTGCTTCGCGGTCATATGAGATAACGCATCTGTGAGCATTTTTCTTAAGGTCGCTGACCGGTACTAGTTCGAGAATCAAAACCAGACCGGACCTCATCTGCAGGCTGATCGCGGCAGAGGTCGCCCCGTCTTTTGAAGGGACGAATCCTTCTCCCGGATAAATGGTTATCGATCGATCGGTTTCTTTTGTCGGAGACTGAAACACTGACGCAAGCTTGGGGTTTCCCTCATGGATGTAATAGATTCCGTCCGATGCGGGAAACTCGACAATAGAAACTGCGTTTTGAGCCAGTCCCAGACGCACAACCGTAGGCTGCTTCGGGTTGACCGTTACATTTGCTTCTCCCGACAGGAAATCAGGGAGCGGAGCATTAATTACCGCAACGGGCTGTATTTCTTTGGCGACTGCGGAAATGTTTACGACCTTTTCATTTGAGGTCTGATTAGTCTCGGTCAAGACCGGACGAACGACATTCTTTACCTTAGGTTTGTGAACAGGCTTCCGGCTCTGCGGATAAACATTGACAACAAATGCCGACAGGACGACGAGAGAGATTCCTAATATCCTCGTGGTGTATTTTCCCAGATTTGAAATGCTTAAAGTTTTCATAATTCAGATGATGTTCCTTGCTACTTACCGCCAGTTGTTTCACTGCCGGGTTGAATTGCTGATGACGTTTCCTCCGCATCGCCGATGAGCGACAAAGGCGAGATGGTCTTGCCGTTTACGGGTTCGACGCGAAACCGAAGAATGGTGAAGCCGGTTCTAAGGTTGTTGTCATTTCGGATTGGGGTCGAAGGGCTGTCCTTCAACAGAAATTTACATTTGAGCTGTACGGACTCTTCCACATCCTGGCCTGAGGCTTTGCGCCTTATCTTGCGTGTGCCGATCGCTCGCAGAATGTATGGGTCGCTTTCATCTACGGATAGGTCCTGTAGTTCCCATGATGAATTCACGCTTTCGGTCTTCTCGGCAGCGAGAACGCCGTTCTGCTTTAATCGATTGGCCATCGCCATCGAAAGATCAGGGTCGAGCATTCTGAGCAGTTTGTTTACTTGCGCCTCACGCGTCGTTTGTTCGACTTCGTAAAGAGCGGTTAGAAATTCCTTGACCAGATACTTCTTGTCAGTTGATGTAGGAACGTCCGGCGAGATGCTGACGGTTTCGGTTGAACCATAATCACGGTTGTTTAGTTCAACAACTCGTCCGCTCGATTTATCGACCACAATCCGGTCAGCCTTTCTAAAGATCAGGAACATGTTTACGCAGCCGCTCAGAACGAGGGCAAACAGCAACACGCCGAGGATCTTTAAAAGCGATGCGATCGTAACGATGTCGTCCGGGTCGCGAGTAAGGTAAGTTGGTGAACCGTTAACCATGTTCCCTGTATCAGGCATTTCGATTTTTGTTTCATTTGCTTTCATAAGATTTCGGTCTCGGAAGGCTAATGGCAAACGCAGTGCCAGACGCGAAATAACCACTCACGGGTCAAGAGTCTGCTTCAAACTCCACATCGGCAGAAAAATTTGCCGAACGGTGCGAAAGTCGTCCGCAGTTGACTCGAAAATTCGCCGACTATCGATCTTGGGTTGATAAAACAATTTCTCCGGCAAAAGTTGAGCGAGCTCGCCGTGTTGAATTTGTTGGAATGTTTTGTCCGACAATAACGGGGCCGAAACTGAGTTGTTGCGGCTCGTCTGAAGTTTCACGGGAGATCAGGCTTCGTCTACCGGTTCGCGGATCGTAAAAAACCAAAATTGCTTTGCTTTCCTGAACCTCCGTTGTCTTGATCTCCCTTTCACTCTTGGGATATCTCTCGGCGGCGAATTGAATCGGAGGCGTGCCGAATTTGCCTTGCTGCTTGAGCCAGCGATACACCTCGACGCCTTGCGAAACATAGCCCAGAGTTTCCTTATACGGCGGGACACCGTTGACCGTCCTTCGCTGCGAGGCATTGATCAATCGTCCGTTCGACTTTAGATTTCGTCCAAAAAGATATGCAGAAACGGTGCCTTCGCCGGCGTTATAGGCGGCTAAAACAGACTCAAGTTTCCAATCAAATAGGCGTCCCAAATACTTCACATACTTCGCTGCCGCATATAGCGATGAGGTCGGCTCGTACGGGTTCGTGAGCCCAAACCGGGCAGCAGTCGCGGGCATGAACTGCATCAATCCCTGAGCGTTCTTTGGACTGGTCAACCATGGCCGGAACCGCGTTTCGTTATAGGCAATAGTCCATAGGATGAGCGGGTCGACGCCTTCGCTTTTTGCGGCTTTATCTATCGTCGCCTCGAACAATCTGGCACGTGAAAGTACATCCATTCTTCCGAGTGAAGTTCGAGAAACCAGTTGTTTTTCCTGCGCTGTAGCGGCTAAAGGGAAACCAGCAAAAAGTAGCAAGAACAATGCGATCGGGTGTGTGATTCGTTTTTTCATATCAACCGCCCTTCGCAACCGATGTGCCACTGATGCGGATCATCGAACGGCACGAACCTTGCAGAGCGAGTGAAAGTATTGACGTATCTGGTCCCTTTTTCCGGGTTCGTCAACGAAAACTTATAAAGCGAGGACGACTATGAAAAAACTACTGACACTTATTAAAAGCCATGTGCCTGCACTGGCGCCGCTCGGATTAATGTTGCTTTTCACGCAACTGGCTTCTGCACAAGGCCCGATCTTCACCGGAGATGCAAGTAACCTCTCCAACATCATTCGTGAAGCCCTCAAGCTCATGGCGATCATTCTCTTCTGTCTAGGAGCGGTCGGCGTGGCGTGGTCGATCTACAACAAGATGACCGGAAAGGAATGGGGCAATCAGGCGTTCGGTTCACTCCTTTCGTTTGCGTTCGGAACCATCGTCGCGGTGTTCTGGCAGCTTGCGCAAGGGCGTGCAGTCGGAGTTGATACGAACTTCTAGGAGGAAGCCATATGAGAAGACGAGCAACACGACCTAATGTTTTCCGTGGTCTGAAGCGGTTCGGGGTCTACTCTACCGACTGGAAGTTTATCCTGATCCCCACTGCGATTGCCTACATCATTCCTTTTGTTTTCGGGCTTTGGGTGGGCTACGTTCCGCTAGGATTCCCCTTGGGATTGCTAGTTTTTCTGATTCTTCTCGGAATCTTTAACTATCTGCGTTTGAGTAAGCCCTCCTATTGGCTTTCTCAGAAATTTGACGCCGAGATCGATCAATGGACAAAGTACCGACCGCCCCTGAGAGGCGAACTCGAACCGACGAGTTGGAAGACATCGAACAGGAAATAAGCATGGACACTGCAAACCTAACATTCGCACAAATCGCAATCTCTCTTTTTGGAGGACTTCTTTCCGTCGGTCTTGGATTGGTAGCCGGATTTCGTTTCATCCCGGCAGTGAGATCGCTATCGAGCCGTACTCCTTTTAACCGAGGATCACGAACTCAACTCATCGAGAATGCAGAAGCAGGTCGGATATTACCGACCGAGATCGCGGGACTCGACGGGAACACTATCCGTTACCGAGATGGCAGCTATGGAAAGGCTTATATTTTCGAACCGTCGAACAGTCTTTACATCGACGGAAACGTCACTGAACAAAGAATCGAGGAACTGAAAACAATCCTGAAATTCGAGAAACCGAAGAACACGGTCATTCAGTTTCGGTTCCTGAGTTCACTCGACACAGGTGAGGTACTTCGGGCACATCTCTCATCCAGAGACACCGCATCATCCGATCCGATCGCCGGTGTGCTTCAGGCCACCAATCTTGCGCTTCACGAGGAAGCGATCAGATCTGGCGAAGTTATTCGACAAACCGCAACTGTGTGGATACGAGTTCCTGTACGTAATTCAGATGACAAGGGAATGATGTCTTCACTCCTGCCTTCTCTTGCAAAAGACATTAGGGATCACGGGTTTTCGCGACTATTCCGCTTTCCCCTCAGAAGGATAAGAAATCGCGAAAGTGAATTGATGGTGCAGAGAGAGGTACAAGGTGAGGCTGCGTGCAAACTCAAAGCTTCACGAGTATTTCAATCATTCGAAGCCAATTTTCCACGAAGCTTACAACTTCGGGAGATGAACCGGATCGAGATATTTGAATCACTCTTTACCAGCCATCGCCGGGAGCACGATTCTTTCCCCAATCTGACAAGCTCAGATTGCGTAGATCTGCGGCGATATCTTTGCAGTACAGAAATTGAGACAACACGCGAGCAGTACATCCGTCACAAAGGTACGCCTGCGAGTCTTGTCAGCCTCAAGACCCTTCCAAATGGATTTGTAACTGCCGACATCATGCGGTACGTGACTGCGACGAAGGCCTTAGGCTTTCCGCACGAGATCGTCGTTGATTTGATGACAACCGAAAAACAGGCTGCAAAAAAAGACCTGCAGAAACGAATCGACCGGATCGAAGGCAGCCGAAATACCTGGCTTGGATTCCGAAGTCTCAAGAAGGACGCGGTTGTTATCAAGTCAGACCTTGAGGGCCTGCTCGAACAGGTCGAAGGGGACAATGAAGAGATCTGCAACCTCAGATTAAACGTCATTGTCTTTGCCGGCCGTTCAAAAGGGCTTAAGGAAACGCGTCGCCAGCTTGAGATTCTTGATGAACGATGTGATGCGATAGTCTCAGCGATCCGCAAGAAGATCGGGGCGGACGCGATTCGAGAAGATGCAGTGAGGCAGCGAGCTATTTATCCGCGAATGCTTGCTGGCGAACTTTCCTGGAAGCCAACAGGTCAGGAACTTACGGAAACCGCCGACTCGGTAATCTCCTTTGTCCCAACCGAAACGAGCTGGCGTGGAAGCCGCCGTCCGCACAGCGTCTTTATAACTCCGCACGGCCAGATGTTCGGTCTGGATCTCTACGATCGGGCACTCATCAAGTCTCCGACGGTCATCGTCACCGCAGCGTCCGGCGAAGGCAAATCATTTCTAGCTTCGATGCTGATAACGGATATCCGTTCACATCGCGGGAACGTAAAGGTCCGCGTGATGGACTACAGGCATTCGTTCAAGCCTATTTGTAAACTTTTTGGCGGCCGTCATATCGAGTTCAACGAGGCCGAGCCTAAACCGATCAATATCTGGAACTATCCGGGCATCGAGAGAGGAAATGGACCTACAAAGCGTCAGCTTTCAATGGTGTTGACGGACATCCTCATTTTGAGCAAAACGGCAAAGACAGACGCGATCACAAGCGCTATTGCGGCGACCGTTATCGATGAGGTGTATAAGATGTCGCTGGCCCGCAACGGAGACGGAAGGCCGAAATTCCAGCCAACTCTCGGACATTTTTTAGATGTCCTGAAGACCTATCACTGGGAGACTGCACAACAGGGCCCGGCGAGCGAGCTTTACTTGAAACTCAATGTTCACCGAAAAGACCCGTGGCTTAACTCGCCAACCCATCCAGACTACGACGTTCCATCGATGTTCGATGTTTTCGAGCTTTCCGGAATTAGCGGCCTCGACGAAAAGATACGTGAGAGCGTCGGCTTCAGAATAAGCGCCCAGATAATGCAGGAGATCGGCGAAGAAGATGAGCGGAAGCAAAAGACGCCAATCCTTTTCCTGTGCGACGAAATGCGCGAGATCAACAAGCACTTTCCCGCCATTCAGGAACTTTTCGCTGAAGCATCAGTCACCGGCCGTAAAGAAGGCCTTGTTACCGTCCTATTTTCTCAGGCCTACGAGCATTTTACGGGAACGACAGAGCGTCCGAATGAGGTCGGGATAGACCTCGTAAAAAACTCCGGGGTAAAGATGATCGGCAAACAGATCGGAGGTTTTGACCGTCTGGCATCCGATTGCGAACTTGCCCCTGAGACAGTTGCTGCGATCCGTGCGATCAGAAATCAATACGGACGATATACACAGTGGCTTTTCGTCATCGGCAGCGGCGTGGACAAGATCGTCCAGATGGCCGAGATCCGTCTTTCGCCGGCGATGCTTTGGGCTAATACGAACGACACGAACGAGGCGAATGCGCGAAGACTTGTCGAGAATATTCGGCCCGACCTGCCGCCTGAGATCGTCGTATCGTGGCTAGCCTCAAAGTACCCGAGCGGATTGACCGCAGTCGGACTCACGGAAATATCTTCTTTTGACCTGAATGAATTGAACGGTTTGGAGGTATCAGCATGATTGGAAGTAACGAAACAATAAGACAGATCGTTCTCGGAGTAGTTCTTTCTTCGATCTTCATTGGACTCGACGTACGCCCGGCACAGGCACAGTGGACCGTATTCGATCCGTCGCAATACATTCTCCAGGTCGAGAAAAGAGTCGAAGAGGCTGCCCGATGGCTTGAGACCATCAACCACTATATCGATACTTATGAACAAGCGGTCAAGCAGTACGAAAAGATGGTTGAAAGCGTAACTAATCTGCGAGGGATTCTCGGTAAGGTTGAAGAGCAAGTCATGCGGCACAAGCAGCTGATAACTACCTACGCAACTATTGGACGGCTTATTCGCGGAACCTTCGAACTGAAGAAACGAATCGAAGCGACTATAACCAGCCAAATACATTCAGTCGTCAACATCGCAAGACGCCTAAAGAACGGCATCTTCGATATGGATGCGAACAAGCGTGACCTTGATGACTTTCTTCGGCATTCGATCGGTCGAACCGCAGACGCCCACCTCAAGAATCTGGAACGTCTCGCAAAGCTCGATTCTGAACTCGAACGGATGCTCTTTGACCGCGAAAACATGCTTCTGGATCTAGCCAAGCTTTATGAAGAACGCGAGAAGATCGCCGATGAAACCCGAGCGATAGAGGCTAATCCGGCTGCCAATCGAGATGGCGTTCAATCTCTGATAGACCAAATGCTGGCGATCAATCTACGCATATCAACGGTTGAAGGACAGCTGCGCGAACTTGAAGCGAAGATCCAGGCAAAATTTATTGCCTACGGCCTCAAGATCGAGCAGATGACGGAGTTCGGAAAAGAGATCCGCCGAAGCACTGAGATGATGACTGGGATCACACGAGCCTCGGACGAGTTTCTTCGTGAACTCGACCGCTATGAAGTATGGAATGACGACGTCTATGAAAGCCCTCTTCCATAATCGCAAAAAGATCAGATCTAAAAAGTAAAACAAACAAAGCCATGAGAAACGCGACACCATTTCGTCACGCTTTAGCGACAGCTCTATTCATTCTTGCCTACTTCGTCTCGCCATACCTCCTCGCCTCGAAAGCGGCTGGGCAAACCCGGCCGCGCCCTCCTCGTGTCGAAGGGCAGACTCCAGTAGGAACGATGAACGGTCAACCTGTAACGGCAAATGACCTTATAATGACGATCAACTCGGACTCTCCTTTTATGCCGCCCCTCGATGGAAGTCCGGCGCCAATACTTCGACAGTTCGAGAATAAATATCCAGCTAACCCAGTCGCGAGTCCTTCTCCCGGCCCGGTTGTTCCGCCAAAACCTCCTGCACCAAGTTTCAGCGAACAGATCAAGAATCTCATGCGGACTGGTCAGGAATGGCTGTTTCAATCCGTTCTAAACACCATCATTAAGCCGCTCATGCCGATCCTTATGTTTCTAGCGTGGATCATAGCGAGTTTTGTTTTGATCCTCGCATTTATTCGTAGGTTCCACGACAACCGCGGCCTCGGGCCGGAGCAACTCGTTGCGTGGGCGATTCGTTCCATCATATTCATGGTATTGATCGGAGCGAGTCCGTTCATCATCGACGGCCTCACGATAACCGGCAAGTTCTTTGCGCGGCCAATTCGAGCCTACAACCGTTCACTCGTTACTGAATTTGACGACAAGATGAAAAAGTATGTGAAAGCAAACTTTGCCGTCGAAGACCCTAACGCATTGCTCGCAGAGCGCCTTCCGAATGGTGAGCCGGGACTTGTCGGCATCATTATGGATAAAGAATCGACCGTAAAAGACATAACCGGCGAACTTAATATCCTCGGCTGGAATCTCCCCAAGATGTTCTTTTTCATGGTGATCGGCCAAAACATCATAAAGTTCGGCGGCTTGTTTCTTGCGATCGCCGGCCTGTTTATATTGATAGGCCTTAAGCTGGCGGCTCCTGTGTTAGCTGCCTTTGGTTTCGACGAGAAATTTGCGGCCCAGATGTTCTATCCATTTTGTTGGGGCGTCGCAACATTTGCTCTGGCATTTCCAATCGTAAAGGAGGTGACACTATATGTTTGCTATGGCCTCGGTGTTCTAGCGCTTTCAATCTACAACGGTGAGGCAACGTTCTCACTTGATCCCGTAACCGCCAAGATCATAACCAACGGTGCATATGATCCAGCTTCGAGTGCGCTTATTGTCACCGCATTGTTCTTCGTTTCCAGCCTCTGTTTCATTCTCGTTCCATGGCTCAGTTACAGAGTTCTTCGAGGACAGGTTTATGAAGGTGTTTCTCAGATCTCGATGGGCTGGATGCTTTCGAGCATGGGAACCGCGCTTGAGACATACGGTTTAGTTGCGGGAGCCGCTATCAACCGACAGGCCGAGAACACCCAAATTCAGGGCATCTACAATGCGGAGCAGACGGCCGCAAGAAAATCCTTAGAAGCAGCCAACCAATCAACGGACGCTCGTCTGGTCTCGTCGGTTGCCGGAGTCGAGGGCGGCCTTACCACTAGTTTGGGACAGATCCGGGCAAATCAGGTAACGCAGACATTACTTGCCGAGGCGAGCAAGAACTATGGGCTGAGCAGTAGTGCAGCGGCAACGAAGCGCGAGATCGCCGGAACACTGGCCGAAGCTCAAGGAACACGGGAGGCTCGAACCATTGATGGAATGAAGGAAGTTGAACTGCGCGGTCAGGGGAACCTTGAGCGATTCGGGATGAAGACCTACGAGTTTACGCCCGGTGGCTCCTCAATCGCCGGAACTTCCGTTCCGATTCGAACGGGGCAGGAACTCTTCGACTGGTCGAGAAATAAGCATCCTATCCAAGAAGTAAACAAGCAGATGGACTCAACGACCCGCAGTAACATCGCACTTCAAAACAACAACACCGGCATTGTTGCCGACACGAAGGTAGAGGCAAGCAATGTCTATCAGGGTGAGATCAATCAAGCGCTCGAAACTCAGGCTTCACAAAGCAAGCAGGCTTTCAATACCGGCAGTTCGATCGCTTCGTCGAGCACCCGACAAGGAGCAGGAATCCAACTTTCAGGAATTCGCCGTTCAGCTGACATGGAGAAAGTATCGAATCAACTCAACTTCGAGGGCCGCACTGAAGCCGCATCAATAAATCAGACAGCGGCGATGGAGGCTGCCCGACTCAGGATGGTTTCATCGGTTGTCACCGGATTCTTCAGGGATATGGACCGAAGATTGGAGGAGATGAAGCCCAAATACTAGCTCCAGAATCAGGAGGTTGGCTTCATTGAAGTTGGCTCCGGTCACCAGGTAGCCGCATAGCGATCATTCACTGAGTTCTCTCTTGACACTGGAGTTAGCTCAAGGGTGTAAGATTAATTTGTGGTGGAAAGTAATTCGGTACAGATCGGAGAAATCGCGGCGTTGGCGGAGGTTAGCGTTGATACGGTTCGTTATTACGAGAAGTTGAAATTGCTTCCGAAGGCGGCTCGGACCAATAGCGGTTATCGGGTCTTTTCCTTTGAAACAGCAGAACGAATCAGATTTATCAAACAGGCGCAGGAAATGGGTTTTACGCTTAGTGAGATAAAACAGCTTTTTGTATCCGGCGGCGGCGAAAATCAATGCAAGAGCGTGCGTGACCTTATCCAAACCAAATTAACAGAGCTTGAAGAAAAGATGCAGCAGATGAAGAGTTTTAAGGGTTTTCTCAACCGTCATCTTGTTGCGTGTGAAAACGAATTGACCGCACATGGAAAGGCGGCTGAGTGTCCGGTTTTAACTACGATTGAAATATCAAGTAGATAAGGTATTTTATGATGGAAAAATCCAATGTATTTGTCGGCGGTGCGATGTTTGCGGCTTTTGTCTCAAGTTTGTGCTGTGTGTTGCCCTTGATCGCCGTTATATTCGGACTCGGTGCATTCGGCACGGCTGCGATTTTTGAGACCGTGCGTTATCCAATGATAGTCGTCGCGGTTGCGGCCCTGGCGTTTGGTTTCTATCGTGCCTATTTCCGCCGCGAAGAATGTGCCGAGGGCGAGGCTTGCGAGACAAAGCCGGTCAGCCGCATTAACAAGATATTTCTCTGGGTCGGAACAATAGTTATTGCGACGTTTGCGCTTGCTCCGTACTACACGGGCTACATCGCAGCGGCGATAACCTCACCGAATTTGCCAGCTACAGAATCAGCTCCCGTCGTCGTGACCGAAGAACCGGCCGCTAAAAAGACGGTAGTTTTGAAAGTTCGCGGCATGACTTGCGAAGGCTGTGAGGCTCATATCGAAGTTCCGTTGAGAAAGCTACGTGGCGTCATCTCAGCCGATGCCGATTATAAACAACATAACGTGACGGTCGTGTATGATTCGGCGCAGACCACAGTCGAAAAGATCAAAGAAGCCATCACGGCAACTGGATACGAACTAATTTAATTGTATGGATTGTTGTAGCAACGGCGTCGGAGCGATAAGCAGCATCGTTAAAACGGCCTGTGACAATTGTGGCGAGGTCGGTCGAATCGTCGCGAAACAAACTGTCGTGCATCAAGTTAAAAGCGAGAAACTCACGGCGGTAAGCGATTCGGAATATAGATTCTGTAGTTCGGCTGACTGTGAGGTTGTTTATTATTCTGCAGATAGCAGTGTGTTCACGACTGATGACGTGCGGGAATTGGTTACATCGAAAACAAAAGGCGATGATCGTCCTCTATGTTATTGTTTCGGATTCACCGAGGGAAATGTCCGACGGGAAATAGTTTTGAACGGCGAAACAACTATTCCGACTCAAGTCACGCAATTTATCAAAGAAAAACTCTGTGCTTGTGAGATTCGCAATCCTTCAGGCTCATGCTGTCTTGGCGAAATAAATAGAATCGTTAAAAGTCTTTTAGCCGAAAGAACATCCATAGTTAGCTAATAAATATCAACAAAACACCGCACGGATCCCAGACGTGACATATTTGAGTGTCGCCAATCATTTCCGGTTCGTCATATCTCGCGTTCGAATAATCGCCGTCGTCAATAACCTGTTTGGCGTGTTCATGCCATGCCTGAACATCGTCAACATCGAATTTCATCATGAAATTCTCCGCCCAGTCTTTGACGTAATAGTTCTGTAGCCTGAAAACCGCTCCACCTAAGCGACAATCGAACGTGCCGCCCCACCCTTCCGTTAACTCAAAACCAAGAGCCGCGTAGAAACTCTTTGAGACGGCGAAATTCTCCGCTGGAACGTAAACGACTAACTCTCTAATTGTTGACTTCATAGCGTTAATAACAGTAAGCAGGACACATACCTCAACGCAATCCCAATGTAAATAGATCGCCGAGCCGCTGTTGAGCTTCTTGCGGACCGACTTCCCTCCGGCCAAGCATTCACTTGGAAATGACTTGTAAGTGCTTAGCTAGCAAGGTCTCAAGCCTTAGCTCTTTTGCACATCTTGCGAGACTGGCCTCGGTAATTGTTCTTTGAGCAAGAGCGTCGCGGGCAGCCTTGATCGCAGTTCTTTCGCCGATCTTTGTGATGAATTTTAGACCTTCGAGAACCGCCCGTTCGACTGTCACGATTCGATAGCCCTTTTCATCAATGATCTGCTTATCGAGCCTTGTTTTTGTGCGAATCAGTTTATAACCCGTTTCTCGGGTTTTCTTCTCAGGTGAAACAATCACCCATATTTCTCCCGGCACTTGTTCGGCAAGATTGTAGTGATATAGAGCTGAAAGGCCCCCAATTGCCGAACCCGGCCCGAACTTTGAATACGCTATTTGGAATCCTACATCTTTATCCAGCGATGCCTTCGGATGGAGATAGATTCCGCGGCCGAGCCGAACAAGATCCCTTTTAGCGACAAGCCGCGATATGTCTTGCTGACTAATTCCTGCAGCCTTGCCCTGAGCCAGTGTAAAGACCCCAAGTTTTTTGATTTGTGGCTGTTGTCGCTTATCCACCATTAAAAGCATGCGGTGAAAAGCGACATTTGTCAACAAAAAATGTCGCACTCCACCGGCGAAGAACTCGATCAGTACGTGAAAACTGCAAGGTGTCGGGGACTTTTTGAACTATAAAAGAGCGGCAGATAGGCGGCGGTAATAATGATGACTGTTGGTTACCAAAGAGTATCAAGAAGATCTCCGTGCGGCATCTGCGGGAAACCGGACTGGTGCAGTACGACCAGAGATCATCGCATCACATTCTGTGCGCGTTCCGCAACAGATGCCGATAGAATCAGTAGCTCGGGTTGGGGAGTTTTCTATCGTGAAATCAGGCACGTGCCCCATCCAGTATATTCTTTACAACGAAAGCAGCCGAGAAGTTCAAAACCAAACGCTCTAGCACCCGTCGAGATCCGAGACAAGGTCTATAAGGAACTAATCCGATTCTCGCCGCTTTTCGATCACATCTCACTCTTATCAGAAGAATGGGTAAGCCCAGATCAATACCTCAGTCGCTACGGGATGTTGCCCAAATCGGCACAACGAAGGCAGAGGCTTGCTCAGTCGATTGACGATGCACTGGCCAAAAAAGGTGCCCGCGTTCGAGCACTAAGGGGCGTTCCCGGCTTTTGGCGTACCTCGAACGGCAGACTCCAAGTCGGCGGCAACTATGACTACGCTGACGATCTTCTTTTGATTCCGTTCATCGGGTCAAATGGCCTGATTCAGGCCTGCCAGTTGAAAGCTATTGGTAAGAATTCCCGAACATCTCCAAAATACTCATGGCTTTCGTCGATCCGACAACGAGACGGATGTGGACCCGGTACGCCACTTCATTATGAAGGCGCGATAGGATTCAAAGGTAAAACAATAGAGACGGTGCTGGTAACGGAAGGTGCTCTAAAAGCCGCCACCTGTCAGAGCTTTCTGCCGGATCGATACGTCGTCGGCAATAGCGGTGTCGCAACATCGCATCGAGAGATCGTTAAAGCCGTGCGCAAAAAAGCTCTGGAAATTGCGTTCGATGCAGACTGTTTCACGAATCCACACGTTGCGCGAGCGCTTGCTTCGCTGGTCGCGTCGCGAGTTAGTGAGCAGCAGTTTTTGTCGTGCGAACAGCCCACCAGAATTCTCAAGTGGGACAAACGGTTCAAAGGAATTGACGATGCACTGATTGCCGGAGCAACTGTTCATTATCTGGACGTCCCTGAGTGGCTTAAACTGCTGACCCCTGAGTGCTTTGACGCAGCAAGCCATCAACTCGCGGACATCTCGCCATCAAAATAAGCGGCTGACAATTCGCGTCATGAGCGAGCCACATGTATCTTCGACCTCTCTAGAGAACTTAGTCAAACGAGTCGCCAAAATCGTGGACGGAGAACGATCGATCTCTAATAAGGAACTCATTGAACTCTGCAAGGAACAAGGGGGTTTTAATTCTGCTGTCGATTCGCATTTCTACCACGAGATAGCCGAGACGGCGATCAACTCACTTATTCAGGAAAAGTACGGACAGCATTTGCTCGCATCAATCGATCCGGTAGTGGCCGTATCGAAGATATTGAGGCCTCTGCAAAAGAGGCTCCCTACGCAGACCTGGCGAAGTGAGACTCAAATCGCCTTTCAACAGTTTTCCACGCCCGCGACTATCGGTTACCTCGCGGCGTATCTTTTGATTATTCAATCTGATGAAACCGTTCTCGAACCGTCGTGTGGCACGGGCAGTCTCGCTGTTTGGGCGAGCGCCGCGGGAGCAAAGGTAATAACCAATGAGATCGATCCGAGACGGAGAACGTTAGCTCATGCGTTAGGACTCAAGGCGTTTACGGTGGATGCGGAGTTTGTCGATGACCTGCTGCCTCATGATCTTATTCCGGACATAGTTCTTGTCAATCCGCCATTTTCTTCGACCGGTGGCCGTGTGCATGGGAATAGTTGCGAGTTTGGATTTCGCCATGTGGAGTCAGCATTGCGCAGACTAAGGCCTGGCGGACGGTTCGCCGCGATACTTGGTGAGAATGGTTCTTTTACTTCGGCCACTGGGAGTCGTTTCTGGAATTCTCTTTGTCATGAAATACGAGTGAGAATGTCGATCGAACTGCTCGGCCGTGAGTTCTACCGCAACGGCACAAGCGTTAAAACAACGCTTATCATCGGAACCAAGCATGTTTCAAGTCGAGGCACTACATCCGATGAAGTCGGTAATGCTACCCATATCGTTGCTAAATCGGTCGAAGATGCATTCGAACAAGCCTTAGCGCTAAATATGCGCTTCTGATCAATAGAAAAAATCAATGTACACGGCCATCCAAGAACGAAGCTCGGAAGAACTTTCTGTACCGATAATCGCGTCGAGTGAAACGCCTTTTGCGGTTGAACATACTGAGAGCGATGCGGACTTACAAGTATATTCGCCGAGATATATCTCCGGTGGTTCACCACATCCGGGAGTGATCGTCGAACCACCCGGTCTTGCCAACGTCGAACCACCGCCGATCCGGTACCGGCCACACTTGCCGAAATGTCTATCTGAGACGGGAAAGCTATCGGCCATGCAGGTGGAGCGAATAGTCTACGCAGGCCAGGCTCACGAGCAGCGACTAGCTGATGGCGCGAGAGCAGGGATAAGCATCGGCGACGGCACGGGAACAGGTAAGACGGCGACTTTGGCGGGGATCATTCTCGACAATTGGTTTCAAGGAAGAATGCGGGCGGTTTGGTTTTCCGTAAAGACCGATCTGATGGAAGCGGTCTCTGACGAGTTCAAAAGGTTGGGTCTAACACCGCCGATCAAGTTGATAAATGACTTTCCAACCGATCAGGAGATAGACATTCAGGACGGAATTGTCTTCTGCACATATCGTTCGTTAATTGCCCGCAACAAGAAAGGCAATAAGAGGATCGATCAGATCACGCGTTGGCTTGGACCAAATGGAATCGTGATCTTCGATGAAGGGCATAAAGCTAAGTACGCTTTTGCGGACGATCGGGGAAAATCGACACAGACCGGAGCGGCGGTTCTTGAGATCCAGAACCCTGAGAAGTTCCCTGATGTGAGAGTGGTATATTCATCGGCAACGTCAGCTGGTGAAGTCAGGCACCTGGCCTACATGTCACGACTCGGCCTATGGGGAGAGGGAACCAATTTCCCGCTGGGATTTGAACAGTTTGCCGAAGAGATCGAATCGGGTGGTGTAGGAGCACTCGAAATGGTGTGCCGGGATCTAAAGTCGATGGGACGCTACCTCTGCGGAAATTTAAGCATGGGAACCGATCCCGAATCTGGCCTCGCCGTTGAATTTCGCGAAGTTACCCATTGGCTCACGCCTGCACAGCGAACGATGTACGACAACATGGCCCAGGGCTGGCAGGAAGTGTTCCGGAACATTCATCGGGCTTTGGATCTAACAAATTCCGGCAAAGCGACTCGCAGCCAGGCGGTAAATCAATTCTGGGCCGAACATCAGCGGTGTTTTCGCAATCTGATAACGGCGTTCAAGGTTCCGACCTTGATTCGTGAAATCGAGGGAGCCCTCTCAAGACGCGAGTCGATTGTGGTCTCGATTACGGGCACGGGCGAGAGCCAGACAAAGAAGCAGATCGAGCGTGCAGCGGATGAGGACGAGGCGATCGACAGCCTTGATTTCAGCCCGCGAGAGACCCTCACACGCCTCGTTGCAAATTGCTTTCCGACCGCATGCTTTCAGGAGCGATCAAATCCCTACAACGGCACCATCGAGTACATCCCGCTCGTTGACGCGAACGGTGCGCAGGTCGAGAGTCGAGCCGCTTTGCAACTCAGGGCGGAACTACTGGACAAGCTTTCGGTTCTGGAAGTGCCTGAGCATCCGCTAGACCAACTTGTAAACTATTTCGGCGTTGAGAATGTCGCGGAGATGACCGGTCGGAAGAAACGGCTTATTAGAACTGCGAATGGCACACTTGAATACCGGCCCAGACAGCTTCCTGGAGTTCCATCAAAGCTGATAAATCTTTATGAGAAGAACGCATTTCAAAACGGCGACAAACGCATAGCGATCATGTCGGAAGTTGCTTCGACCGGTGACAGCCTACACGCTGGATGTAATGTCGGAAACAAACAGCGGCGTCTCCACATTGCCGCGGAACTGAAATGGTCAGCCGACAAACAGATCCAGGACTTTGGCCGGACTCATCGTACTGGTCAGGTCGCTCCTCCTGTGTATCTCCTCGTGTTTACTGAACTCGGAGGAGAGAAGCGGTTTTCGGCTACCATTGCACGGAGGCTTGGCAACATGGGTGCTCTCACAAAGGGCGACCGCCGAGCCGAGAAGGCTGGCAACCTCGACAAGTATAATCTCGAATCGAGAGAAGGACGTTCGGCATTAAATGTGGTGTTGACTGGCATCATGCGCGGCCGCGAGATTGATGGACTTGACGACGCAATGCAGGCTCTTCGCGATATGGGGCTTGTGAAGACCGTTGATGGAGAAGAAAAGGTACCAGATAGCGAAAAGACAAATATTCCACGATTCTTAAACAGGCTGCTGTCGTTGGAGGTTGAGAGGCAGAATGCGCTCTTCGACCACTTCTACGCCACATTCCTTGAAACCATCGAATATCTTAAACAGAAGGGAAAACTCGATGACGGGATGGAGGATCTCAAAGCCTTGTCGGTCGCCCTGTCGACCGCACCGCAGATTCTCAACTCCGATCCATTGACCGGTGCGAAAACCGTCTACTACAAACTCGAGCTTAAAGTCGCCACTACACCTGCTAAGTACAATGAGATGGCGGCCAGCGAGGTACATCAGTTCTTTCAGGAACGTAGGGACGGATCGTTCATTGCCGTCAGAAGAACCCTGTCACATACGGACCCGGAAACGGGCGAACGGTATCAGATGTTCTCGATCACAAAACCTGTCGGCCGCAACGTTGCTTATGTACGTGAAAGTGAATTGAATCAGCGTTATCGAGTCGTACCAAAGACGAAAGCAGAAACCTGGTGGCTGAATGAAGAGAATAGAATACCCGCATTCGAGAACCGAACCGTGCATCTCCTCAGCGGGGCGTTGCTCCCGTTATGGAAATACCTTAAAACGCTTAGTCACGACGCGTTGAATATCGTTCGAACCACCACTGATGACGGTACCAGGCTCGTTGGCGTGAAGATATCGGAAGAATGGCTCAGAGATATCCGTCAGCACTTTGGCTTACGTTTCAGTATTCCAACGACCGCTAACGAGGTGTTGCGGGTTGTCGATTTCGAGAAGAACAGCGTCAACTTGATCAGAGATATCACAGTGCGTTCCGCGCGATTCCAGGGACAACTGCTAACAGAGATTTGTCCTTCGACCTTTGAACAGATTCGCGAATTGCGGGGAATGGGCCTTGTCAATATTGTTCAGCACGGAAAGCAGAGATTTTTCTTGCCGCAGGAGTCGCCGTGGCTCGCTCTAGAAAGGGTATTATTTCTATTTCCGCCCGTATCGACAAGCATCTCCTTTCTTCCGGAATTACAGGCCGCAACCGAGGAACTCGCAAAACCGGAACCTATAAACCTTCCAGAATGGCTTATTGAACCAGCTCTCGAATTCGTAAACAGTTTCGGCGCCTCCACGAAAGTCTTTGCAGATCAGAAAGGTATTCCGCTATTGAACAAAACATTCGCGATGTAAAAAAAATCCGATAAAATAGGCATATAAAAGGTAACCACCGCGTTTATCGCGGGTTTTTAGTTATGCAGGCTTAAGTATCGAAAGGGTGAATCGGGTTTTTCTCGCACAGGAAGACCGGATTGTAGTCGAAACAGCTCTGCAAGCCGAAAGTTGTTCGTGGGAGAAGTTACCTTATGGCCGATAATTATGTTGATGACTGTGCTTTCAAGGGAAGGTCGATCTTGGATGAAAAAATCCTCCTATTCGCCAGAGTTCCGCATTACGTCCTCATTACGGGGGAAAGAGGCACTGGAAAGACAACCATTGCCCACCAAATGCACGATCTTAGTCCAAGGTCGAACCGAGAGTTCGTAAGCGTCAACTGCGCCAGCTTTACGTCTGAACTTTTGGAGTCGGAACTTTTTGGATACGAGCGAGGTGCCTTTACCGGTGCGACCGCTCCGAAAGCGGGTCTGTTCGAAGCCGCACAAGGCGGTACGCTCTTCCTCGACGAGATCGGAGAACTCTCACTTGGCCTGCAGGCGAAGTTTCTAAAGGCGGTCGAAGAAAGACGCATTCGCCGGGTTGGCGGGACGATGGAACGCGAAATTGATGTGCGGGTTGTTGCTGCGACTTCAAGAGATCTCCGATCAATGGTCAAGAACGGGACATTTAGAGCCGATCTCTTCGACCGTCTGAATATCCTTCAGCTTGAAACCTTGCCGCTTCGTTATCAAAAGGAAAGAATCGTCGAGACATTCCTCGACCAGTTAGAGACCGATAGAGGCACTATAGGGCTGCAGGAGCCTCTACAAATCGAAAAAGAAGTTCTTGCTGCGATCCAGGAACTCGAATGGAAGGGGAACTATCGAGAGATTAGAAATTTCGCAACCCGCCTCGCAGTCGAAACTATTGACGAACCGGCGATCACTCTTCAGGTCGTCAACAGTATGCTAAGTGGAGAAACCAGATTCCGTTCCGAACTAGAACTAGCTGACGAAAAGGAAAACAACTACCTGACCGTCACACTCGACCCGGCGACAGACGATCTTGATAGCGTGTACATCAAGGCCGCCGCAATGTTTGTCGAACACGCACTAAAGCGTTCAAATGGAAATCTACGCCGGGCCGCGCGTTCGATCAATACCACCCATTCAACTATCTCCCGCATTCTGAAAAAGAATCAGGAACGGTTTGTGACTTCGTCAAACCCATCTGGCTCACTTGCGGCTGCAGCATAGACGTTTCAAAAGGCGCTGGGTCAAAAGGTTCGCGGGTTTTCGCGAGCCTTTCTTGTTTGTTCGACAAGCATTTGGAGAATAAAAGGGCGGCGGATAAGGCGGTGGAGATAGAGATATGGAAATTCTGAATAGCGGTTCGTTCATTCCTCTTGATAATCGCGAGAAAATCGAACAACTGATCTTTACTGCCCAAACGCTCGCGTCTGAAGTACATCAGAACGCGGGATTTCAAGGCAGCGCGCAGACGAATCAGCAGATCGGGTTGGAGCTCTGGAAAGGTGCTGAGTACATGACTCGGTCGCATGAAGAAGTAACCATTCGGAACATTTTCCTGAGCAAGTTTCTGGAAAGGCTACGAGATATCGAACGCGAAAATATTCCTAGGACATCCGTTCCAATTCAGCAAGCGATTCCGCGTGCAAGTGAAAACACGGTCGCAAACGTAGCAGCGATATCTGCTGAACCGAACACCGATTTGAAGACTGAATTCGTCGAGGCAAAAGACGAGTTTCTCGGTATCGTCCATTCAGAAGAATCAGACTCCGAGCGACCATCTTACGCGAACGAATGCAAGCCGGAATGCGAGGAAGAGATCGTTTCGATGTTGAGCCCTTCGGAGCAGTTTGGCACCGTTGAGCCAACGGGTGACCAAAGTGTAGAACCGACTTCCATTCCGCCTTCGGACGCGGGTATCACCACCGGGGAAGCCAAAGAACACGATTCGATTCTCTCGGCTACTGGTGTCGAGGCAGTCAATGAAACTGCTTCGTTTATGAACTCAACCAATGAAGCCGTCCCAGACGACATAATCGGTAATGAACAGTTCGTAAGGTCGGTCGTTCTGTCTGAAAAAGAACCCTACAACTTTGAAGCATGTACCGTCACGGCTGTGATCCAGTTGCTGCCCGAATCCAAAGGAACGAGAGATTGCATCGTAAGTGTGCGTTCGCACGACTTTGCTCCCGAAGTTATATTTATTAACCGGTGTAGCGAACGTGGTGAGCTGAGTCTATCCGATCCGGTATCGGCGGCTCTCGAACGGTACAGAAACGCCCTTCCTCTATTGGCTGCCGAGAAGATGAAGAAGGAACAGGCCGCAACCAGAAAGCGTACTCCCAAGACGGCGTCGAAAAGTCCCAACAAATCTGCCGAGAAGGTGGACTCGAACGTCGACGCATCTTCAACCCCAAGTGCGATACCGCAGGAACCGGCGAAGGATCAACAGTCGCTCTTCGCTTCATAGAAAGTTATGGAAAACGAAACTAACACGCCACCTGAAGAAGATACAGCTGGCAACGTGAACAAAGCCGAAACGGAATCGACGGAAAGTACGAATGCGACAGATCCGGTAACCGATCCCAAGGCGACTATCAAGATCGAGGGCCAGACCTTTGAACTGGATGCATCGCTCGCCCAGGAAGACAAGACCCTGAAGGTCGTACTCCAGCCGCACTTCGCTTCGATCGAAAATGCGAATATCACTCGAGAGGTTAAGGACGGGAAACTTAGCGTCACTATCGTCAAGCGAGCGCAGCATAAAGGGTATGCAGCCTGATGAATCGCCGCTCGAATTATTGAGAGCTGAGATCGAGCAGATCAATCCGGCGATTATTCTTGCCGATCAACTAATGCGGAGGGAGGCATCAGAACTTTTGACCGTCGAGGAAGTAAACGAGGCCGAGAATATCCTTGCTATCGGCACTCAGGAGATCGAAGTAATCGAATTTCACCGAAAAGCGTTTCAGAAGAGCCCGGCATCAGCGTTCGACTATGTTCCGCTTGGATTCTAAGGTATGGAGGCTCCATGACCGGACTAGGATTGGCGACGGGCGAGAACGGAAAGGCAATTTTTGGCTTTGGCGAACGGTTGCTCCGTTCGCTCGAATATCTTCGATTTAAAGCAAATAGCCACAACGCCATAAATGCATGCGAAACCGTAACCAGAGTCGTATCGGAACAGCACAAATACCGGCTTTTTATTGAGATGTTTCCCAGGGAGTGGGAACGATCAACAAAGAGCCTATATGCAGCAGGCTATTTTAAGGCATACAGCGAACGTACAAATGAGTTCTTTCAGCTCGTAAATGATAAATGCTTTCCTTTGCTCGAATACTGGCACGATGATCCGGAGCTAGAACTTGAGCGATTTGCCATACCGCCGATGAATTTCGACCTTTGCTGTGAAGAAGTTGACTTCGCACACTTGAGGGACAGTTATCTGGCCGGCCTGATGTTCTATTTTAATGAAGATGATGAAATCTGGAATTACTTTTCAGAAAAGTACGCGGTCGATAGAGAGTCATTACCTCCGATCAAGGCTGCACATCAAAAAATCTGGAAAGAAAAGCACGGTGCAAAAGCAAAACCTTTCAGCGATCTAATCCGCTTAGTCGATCATTCCACCGGTAACCCGTGGCTGGACATTACTAACTGTCAATATCCGGATTTGTTTGAATGGGACAAAGAGACTGTTGATTGGTTGACCGAGGCGTATAAGGCCGCAAACCAATACTTCAAGAATCTCGAACAATTGGATAGAAGGATCGAAGAAGATGCACAGACGTTCTTTTGCGAGCTTATTTCATTCTGGAATACCGGAAAGGTTGGGCGGGCGAAGCAAAAGGTGAGTGATGAATAACAACTTGCAAATACCTGCCGACGCTTCTGCGGCGCTGTATTTCCTGCCGGGTCAGTATCTTTTTGCCGATCTTAAAGAATCATACGTGTCGTTGAAGGCCCTTTCGAGTGACCAGGTTGCCAGAGCCTTTCGAAAGGTTCACACAGACACAGGATGGCTTGGTAGACGAGTCTTGCGTTACCGTGAGGCTCCCGAAGGCAACGCGATCCTATCGTATGAACCGGCAGCGATACGAAAGATAACCGTCGTTCTACCTGACAAGGGCCTTGTTGAACTTTCAGTTCCTTTACCCCCTCTCATTCTACTTGGCAAAGGACGGGAATATTATCTCTGGGCCGCGGATTCATCTCATATATCTGCTAACACCAACCTTGCTGTCGCGCCGCTGCCCAACGTCGGTTCCGGCAAGATCTGCTTTGGAAAAAACGAAGTTTCTGAGACCCATCCTTCTACACTCAGCGAAGTTTGGAAACTAATTTTCGACACGCCGTTCAATGCGGACCACGCCAGCGAGCGATGCCTCTCCGAACCCCAAGATGTACGTGAACTTCTGCGGAAACTGGCGGCTGACAAGGCGAAGAAGTTTCCGAAGTCCGAACTGATCTTATCAAGCACTACGATCGACGACGCCTGGGAAACGATCGTTGAACAGCGACGGTACGACTCCCGGTTCTGAATAAAATGATGGAAAGAGAAAAGGAGTTCATCGGTCATCGGATCACAAAAGAACGATTCGAGCCCGTAGAAGCCATTCTTTACGAGTACCTCCTTGCCGGAAACGGAGTAATTCTCAGGGCTCAGCGTAAGGAGTTTGCAGTTTCAGTTCCTCTTGTGTTCAGAGAGATAAAGGGCCTTCCAACCGGATTTGTAGGTATCAGATGGCTTAAGCCGAAGGTTCCAAGTCGTGTATGGGACGAAATCTGCAAACACGCCCGGATCTCCAACTCGAAGGAGAATTTTAGGGAAGAACTTTATCTCATCTATTGGGATAGCGAGCGATATGCTTGGCAGTGGAGTACGTCGAGCAGAGACAGGACATATGCCTCAACCATCGCAGATGATAGGCGGCCCGAATACTCCGAGGCCTGCATCGAGATCCATACGCACCCGGAAGGGGCATACCAGTTCAGTTCTGCTGATGATCGTGATGAATCAGGCAAGTTCCGAATATTTGGAATTATTTCGGATGTTCACGATAAACCGAAGGTAAGATTCCGTTGCGGGATCTACGACCACCTTGTACCTATTCCATTTTGCTGGATCGGACACTTGCCAAGCGGCGTTGTCGATCTGAATGAGGTCGAAGCTCTGCTTCAGATGATGTTGTGATGGAAATCGATCTTAGCTTCTCGCAGGCCGCGGTTGTGATGCCTGTCGAATACAATACGCTTCGGTTTATCGTCGTTGGTGCCGGCGGCACTGGCTCTTTTGTAGTTCCTGCAATTGCCCGACTTATCTACGAACTAAAACAGCAACAGAACAAATCGGCCGAAATGCTGATCGTGGATCCGGACGTGGTGGAAAACGGAAATATTCCGCGTAGCAATTTCTGCTTCGCGGAAGTTGGGCGATACAAAGCTCAGACGCTTGCGGAACGAGTCTCTACGGCTTGGGGAATAGAAATAAGTTTCTCGTCTGAAAAGTTCGACTCCGAGAAACATCTTAAAAGCTCGAGTAGTGACTATAGGAGTCTGGCAATCATCGTCGGTTGCGTCGATAATCACATAGCCCGACGAGAGATGCATAGAGCACTTGATGAGTTTCGAAGTTACGGTGATGCTTCGAGGATCTGGTGGATAGACGGCGGGAACGGGAAGACGTCGGGCCAAGTTTTACTTGGTTCGACGACAAAACCTCTCAAACCCGAGCAATACTTCACAGGTACTAGTATCTGCCGGGCACTTCCGTCGCCGTCGCTCCAGCATCCTGACCTTCTCGAACCCGAAAGGATCGAAGCCAAAAGCGATGCATCGTGTCCCGAACGAGTCCGCCTCGGCGAGCAAGGTCTAATCGTGAATCAGCGAGTGGCGATAGAAATCGCGGAGATGCTTTCGGCGTTGCTTCTAACACGGACCCTAAAACGATTTGCAGTTTATTTTGATCTTGAGAGCGGCAGTACTCGATCGGCCTACTGCGCGCCATCTGCGGTGTCTGGTACTGGCATGGCCTTGTAGTTACCGGAGGGAAAATTCGGTCATCTTTCCAACCATTATTTTTCCCAGTTTAGAACAAAAATAGGCGGCAGACATCTCGCGAAAAGTTGGTAAGGGACAAACCTTTATGTCGGAACTATTACCAGAAAAACTTAAGATTGCTCTGCCGAAGATTAGTGCCCAAGACGGTAGCAAGAATCCGACCGTCTTTGCCGTATTCCAATTTCCATTGAGCGGATGGATATGGTTCGTGACGGAAGCCGATTCGTATGAAGACGATATTTGCTTCTTTGGTTATGTCGTCGGGCTTGAACGCGAATGGGGATATTTCTGCCTCAGTGAACTGGAATCCGTCGATATTGAAGGGGTCAGAGTCCGACGTGATGTTGATCACGTCCAACGGCCGTTATCCGAGTGTCTGCAGAAATACGGACTCGTTGAAAATTGAGCGGTGGACAGGATGCGAATGGAAACTCAAACATCTGCCGAGATCTCCGACACGTCGATACTCCCATCGTTAGCATCTTCGGTACTCCGAAACGTGTTCGGTGGCTCTCAGGCGGCGGACACATCGACAGAAGAAATTTTCCAAGATTCTTGTGTGGAAGAGCCTTCTGAAATTGCGCGGGAAGTGCTAACTCGGCTTGAAACTAGAAAGGACCGTGCTGCGACGGAGTTAGGTATCAGTGCCGAGGAGGTTGAGTCTCTTCCTTTCGATCTATCGACGCTGGAAAGTGAAGGCATCTTCATGAACATCGACTGCCGAGGGTTCGGTAGTCTTGTTCGGCAACTGGAATGGAAAACCCTCGGAGTTCAGCTTCCAGAGAATGCAGCCGTCAGAGTGAGTCCGCCGCGAGCTGGGTTGCTGCCTGATGTTTATCGGAATCGCCTGATGCGAGGGGCGGCCCAGGCTCATAACGCCCTAAGCAAGTTCGGCTTCAGATTCACGCTTTGCGAAACGGTCTGGGGAACGAGCGAATACAAGTGGATTCCGTGGACGGCTTTTGAATCTTTCGAAAAAGCATATCTCCAGGCTTGTGAAACGCTTGCCGCAGCAAAGAGTGAGGTTCTTTCCAAATACGACGAGATCCTTAACGTTCTTCAGGACAGCTTCTATCAGCTTGCGAGAGATTCTGCCGACAGGTTCGAGGCAACCAGCGATGAGCCTTTCGATAGAGAGGAGTTTGTAAACGCAGTCGCAGCACAAGCCATCGGAATGGTTCCGACACGCGAGATGATACGCGATGGCCTCGTGATAACAATGAAGCCAAAGGTGATCATTCTCGGATCGGAAATGATCGCCGAGCGAAACCTCGCAAAATCGCTTACCCTCGAAACGACTCGTATAAATTCTGAACAGACGAAGATCGATCTTGAGATCGATACAAAACGCCGTATCGAAGAAATAAAGGTCGATGAGGTGACTGCTGAAACCCGCCGAGAACGCGAAGTAAAGGAACGGATCCGTGAGATGAAGATCGAGGCCGCTCAGCGTGAAGCCGAAGAGGCCGTATCTCCGATCAAGGAAGGCTTTGCACAGATAACTGCGAACATCTTTGAATCAGCTTCGGAAATGGCGGAACGCATGAGGGATGCGAAGTTTGTATCGGGTTCATTAGCTAAACGTGCACGTCAGATGTGCGAATGGTACCAGTTGATGAACTTCACGGGCGACACATCCCTCGAAAAGGTACTCGAACAATTACAGGCCGCGGCCGGTCGGGAAGCCAAGCAGCGCTCCCCGGACGAGATGCGGACTGCCCTGAGCGATCTTTTGAGGATGACATCAGTCCACTCAAAGAAACTGCTTGATGAAGACCGGCTAACCGCTCTTGAATTCTAGATCGACGACATACGAGGTCTCAAAAATGGCAAACTTTGACCTGAGCAAATACATTCCGGTTCACGCACGCATAGCAGAGTTCTATGAGAAATACCCGGACGGCCGGATCGTTACCGAGATCATAAGGCTTAACGAAGACAGCGGCTTTGTGTGTGTAAAGGCCGGTGCGTACCGGAACCGAGATGACGCGAAACCCAGTTCTACCGGCCATGCATTCGAGGTTCGTGGCCAGGGATATGTAAATACAACATCTTTTATCGAAAACGGTGAAACAAGTGCTGTGGGCAGGGCTTTAGCAAATCTCGGGTTCAAGATCGACAACGGCATCGCCTCAAGAGAAGAGATGCAGAAGGTCGAAAGAATGACCGAGGCACCTAGACCCACCGACAACAATGGACGAAACGGTCACAACGGGCGTCTTGTCACACAGTCCGTTTCTTAAACACTTCCAGTAAACAAACAATGACTGATATAGAAGCCGGTGCCGACAGCATCCGGAAGTTCCTGCATGAGCTTGATATTAGGATCAGAGCCCGATACCCGCTTATCGCCATCAATACATTCGAAGAAGACCGGATAAGGGAGGCGTTGGTCGATCTAGTCTTTCAGGATAGGCATAAAGAAAAGCCTCTCTATTTCTGGAGCCGCCCAAGCGGCCTTCAGAAGGTGGTCGATCCGAAAGAGGGGCTACTAGGCTCGCCTCAAACGATCGGCGATACGGAAGATCCCGAAAGTCTTCTTGGATTTATTAGCGAGCAGAGGACAGGTATTTTCCTGCTGTGTGACTACGCTCCTTATATCTCACCGTATGGGCAGGAAGACCATTTACTGGTTCGACGACTTCGTGAGATCGCCTGGAAGCTGAAATCGACGAAAGCCACCGTTCTCTTTGTAGGACCGAACTTTCCCGAACTAAAAACACTCGAAAAAGAAGTCACGCAGATAGATCTTGATCTTCCGAAGGAATCCGAGATCGAAGACTCGATAGAACTTCAGTTTGAGAACCTGCGTTCCAATGGTCTCGATATAAGCCTTACTAAAGAAACTCAGGTTGCACTACAGCAGTCTCTACTTGGTCTAACAGCAGTCGAGATCAGCAATGTGGTAGCCAAAGCAGTTATCAGCTGTAACGGTCTCAATCAAGACTCGATCAATGTCATTCTTGAGGAAAAGAAGAATGTAATTCGGGGCAGCGGTTCGCTTACTTATGTTCATCCCGAACCGGCAAGTAACCTGGGTGGCTATAAATCCCTTCGAGCCATCCTCGAACGTGCAGCTTATACGTTTAGTCCGAGAGCAAAAGCGCGACATGTCGAACCTTGTAAGGGCATTTTGCTTGTCGGTCTACCGGGTTGCGGAAAGGATCTCTGTAAACGTGTCGCATCGAGCATCACGAATCGGGCCCTCCTTGATCTGGACTTCGGTTCGATCATGGGTGAGGGCGGAGGCGTCATCGGTTCGTCGGCAATGTCGATAAAGCGTGCACTGTCGATCGCCGGAACGATCAAAGGCATTCTCGGTATCAGTGAGTTCGAAAAGGCGGTATCAGGAATGAAGTCTTCCAACAAGACGGACGGCGGAGAGACGGCACGAACCATCTCGTATCTTCTCAACTGGATGCAGGACAATCAGGATGTACTTGTGTTCGCTACCGCCAATGACGTACGCGAACTCGAATCCGAACAGTTCAGGATTGGCCGGTTCTCATATATACACTTTGTCGATCTTCCGGAGACAGAGGACCGCAAGGAGATATTCCGGGTTCATCTGACTAAGAGAGCACTCGATGCCGAACACTTCGATCTTGAGAAACTCGTAGAAAAGAGCAAGGACTTTTCAGGTGCCGAAATAGAGGGTGCAGTGAAAGACGGAGTTCTTGAAGCCTTCATCGACGGGGACCGGCAGGCCGAGACTCGCGACATTATTAAAGCGGCCGAAAATATCACGCCCACAGCACAGATGATGAGCGAGAAGATAGAAGAGATCCGCAAGTGGGCCCGAAACAATATCAAAGGTGTAGGCTCACAAACCGGGAATACCAGCCTTGCCGGAAATCGCACCGATCGAATCTATGAACTTTGAGAACGGAGAATTTCAATGAGCAAATACATGACTTTTGAATCCCAGTCTTTCCCGAATCGCGAATTGCTACTCGAAGCCTTGGCCGAATGTGGGTTCGCTTCTCCGACTGTGGGAACCGACATTCCTCTTCAGGGGTGGGACAAACGCGATCCACAAACGGCAGACATCGTGATTCGGCGTCACGAAATACGAGGACGAGCGCTTTTGGGGGATATCGGCTTCCGGAGAACCGCGAAAGGCTATACAGCGGTTATTGACGACATGGATTTGTCTTTTTGCCTCGGGAAGGACTTTATCGTCCGACTTCAGAATAGCTATCACGAAGCAGCAGCAAGAAAGATGGCCAAGAGGCTCGGCGGCACGCTTATCAAGGAACGAATCGGAAAAACTCTCAAAATTAGAATCAAATACTAAGGAGGATGCCGAAATGCCTGAAGTTGAATTCAAAATCGATACCGAACGCGGAACATGCGAAACCGAGATAAAAGGGTATCAAGGTACCGCTTGTGAGAAAGCGGCGAAACAGTTAAAGGGAATTCTCGGCGATCCCTGTGCCGAAACCAAAAAGCAAGAATATTTCATCAAAGTGGAGTCAAAACAGACTTCCAAACGAAAATGAAAAACGAGATTACTTTCATTCTTGAATACGACAATAGGAACCTCACGACCGAAGTCTCAGGCATTCCCGCTGATCTACTTATCGATCTCAGAGACGACCTTGGAACCTCCCAATATTTGAATTGCGGAAAGCCGATGCAAGGTCAGTCTTGGGAACCGGGTAACCTTAAAGATGATCGCCATTACATCTGGCTTCATCGCATATATCACAACTCGGTGGTTGATGGCCCGGGTCGTCGGAGCGTAGTTCAAGTTGCCGGTTGTTCAATTCGTTGTCCAGGTTGTTACGTTCCAGAAACACATAATCGCTATAACGGGAGACAAGTTTCCATTGCCTCGATTCTCGAAGAGATTCTCGCAAAACGCGGGGAGAACGACGGTGTCACAATTCTCGGAGGAGAGCCCTTTGACCAATCTGATTCCGTCGCGGAACTTGTGGCAAGACTGAAGCACTCCAACTTCCACATTGTCGTCTATACGGGCAACACTATCGAGAAATTATATGCAAAAGACGACCCTCTTATTACCTATACTCTTTCGCACATCGATATGCTCGTTGACGGTCCTTTTGAATTATCACTTCTCGCTGAGACCGGGGAGTATCGGGGGTCATCAAATCAGCGCCTATTACGAACGAAATTGGTTAGTTGATTTTATGATTCGCCCGAAAAATCATCTCACATTATTTTCGAGTATCCCGTGAAGATTGCGGTAGAAATCTTCCGAGAACCCGCGTACCGATTTCAAATCGGATTGCTAGCATGGATGCATTGAGTTTGCCCGCGATCTTGCAGTGATGGTAGAACAGCCGCTAGACGAGCCGGACAAGCCTCCAACCGGTATTCATTACGAAATTTGAGATAAACGAGTCGTTCGAACTGTTGACGTGATAGTCGACGTCGAATCGGCGAGGGGGGGTATTTAACTCACCGTTGCGGCTGAATCCGCGACTGAGCGGATACTAATAAGGGCTTCCAATCGGCTTTCTTTTCTCCTTTTCACAGGCTTTTACGCGGTGCTACAATAGAACTCTTATTTATACCATCTACCCTAATCTGGGGAGCTAGGCTTCTTACCGGGACATAGGAAGGGATAATTGGGACCTGTTATATGTCCCTATCTCGGCGTGTGTGTCCCATTAGCGACTAATGGGGAAAAGTTTTGATATAAAAAACGAGCCGAGTCCTTGACAACATGATAGGCTAAAGTTATGCTAGTTAATTGGAATCATTGTAGTTCCACCTAGTTTAAATGAAGGGTATACTCAAGTTCGTTCGCAGAAATATCGTCAGGAGACGCTTCGTCGTTCTCTGGCTGGGTATCATGGCGATCGAACTTTTATGCCCGTCATTACACGCGATCGGTACGAATGCAGCTCCGCCGCTTAGTGGGACGACGACCCTCGTTAGTAATGTTGTTGATGAACGCGGCGAATCCGAAACTGCCATCTCGAATTGCGAGAACGATTGCGACCATGAACCTGTCGGCGACTGCAACGACGAGTGCCTTTGCCACGCCGTTGCGATTCCTGGCATCGTTGGCGATGTCCAAACCTCGTCTGTCTACGGGACTAGCATCCCTTTGAAGAACGGTTACCCAGTTTTTAACTCACTTCCTCCTCCATACCTGCCTCCGAAATTTTCCTAATCGAAAGGTGCCGGATTGAACCGCGCTTTGTCTATTCATAGCGCCTTCAGTATCAATCCATCAATCACGCTCACCCCGGTTGCTCGTGCGCCCGCGTTGAGTAAGCATCAGCTTTGATCAGGAAGATTACAAATGAATTTACACAAAAAGGCTCCGGTACTTTTGGCCGGCCTTTGTTTGACGATCGCTGGTTTTACAGCGGCGGTCGGTCAGGAACCGACGTTACTGGCCAGAAACGACACGGCGACCACGGATGCGAGAGATTCGGTCGCCTCGGCGAAGTCGCTTCTCGAATCAGTTCTCCCAAATTATTACCACCCGCAGGACGGTATGTCCGTCGACGAGTTGATGAAGCGGGCCTTAGCCTCCAATCAGGAGATCATCGCGTCGCGACTCGAGATTGACAAGGCAAGAGCCCGCCTGCAGCAGGCCCGCTTGCGTCCGAATCCGACGCTGGAGTTCGAGCGCGAATCGGGTCGTCTTGTGGGCAGCGGCGGGGATAGTCAGTTCACCTTGGGGTTCTCGCTACCGATCGAAATATACGGTCGGCGCTCGGCCCGCGTAAGCGCGGCACAGATATCTATTGAGGCGAGCGAGGCGGAAGTCCGTAACCGCGAACGAGTTCTGGTTGCGAATGTGCTCACGAACTACGCGGAAGCTTTAGGAGCTCTACGAGAATTGGACGCTACCGAGCGGCTTCTCGATCTCGATCTCCAAACCACTCGTATAGTGCAGATTAGGGTGAATGAGGGCGAGACGCCCCCGCTGGAGCTCAACCTCCTGCAGGCGGAGGTGGAACGCCTTCGCGCGCGGCGCCAGTTGGCCGAGGGCCGGCTGCAATCTGCTATCACCCAATTGAAGCTGCTGACCGGTGTGCCGTTCGACGACGCGCTCCGGCTGCGAGAGCAGATCGACGCCGCCGTACTGCCTACGCTTCCCGCGACTAAGGAAGCGGCCGTAGATATCGGCCTGCGCACGCGACCGGACGTCGCTCTTGCTCAGTTAGAAGAGCAAGTCGCAACAGCTGGACTTCGCCTTGTCCGGGCCCAAAGCCGTCCCGACCTTACCGCCTATACTCGCTACTCGCAGGGCCGATCAACATTCGACGCTCCCACGGCACCGTTTTCGCAGCGCGACCGAAGCTTGACCTTCGGCGTCGCGATCGGGTTGCCTCTATTCAATAAGAATCAGGGTGCGAAGGTGGAAGCCGAGATCTCGATACGGCAGGCCCAGGCGAGACGAGAGTTCGCGGAGAGGGCTGTGCGGGGCGAGATCCTAGCGGCCTACCAGCGTTTTGAGGCGGCGAGCCGAGCGGTCTCCACTCTGCAAATCGGGGCGATACCGCGATCGACCCAAAACGTCGAGACGTTCCGCAAGGTCTACGAGATTGGCGAGATAAAAATAACGGAATTGATCGCGGAGCAGCGGCGGCTGCTCGACGCGACTCGAGATTTGACGGAGGCGTTGACGCAGCGTTACCGCTCTCAAGCGGATTTGAGCATAGCCCTTGGAGCCAGAGGGTTTCTTCCCGAACCTAAATGAGGTTGCCGAACATGAATGACGAGATAAAAAAAGAGATGAACGATAAGAAAGAGCCGGAGATGACAAACGAAGTTATGAGTGAACGAACGGGCCATCACGAGCGGGACGAGGCGGACCTTGCCCGTCTCGAAGATAATTTTGATCGCGAACGCGACGAATCCTACCCCCCGACCGCTCAGAACACGAAAGCGAAAAGCATGTTCGCGTGGATCCTGACCGCGGTGGTCGTTGCGCTGTTCGCGATTGCGGGCGTGGTTTGGATCGCTACGCGGAGTTCCTCGTCCGCGACAAATGTTGAGGTTGAGGCTGGTCCGGAGAAGAAGGAGGAAGGGCACTCCGAAGACGAAGAAGGCCGCGAGGTCAAGTTGGACGCGGAATCGGCCGAGTCGGCGGGCATCGAGGTCGAGGGCGTCACGCAGCGCCCCGCGATAGCGAAGCTTTACGTCACCGGTGCCGTCGAACTTAACCCGGAGAAAACCGAATTAGCGACGCCGCTCGTTGGTGGGCGGATCGAGCGGGTTTTCTACGGCGTTGGCGACTATGTCAATCAAGGTGCCATTTTAGCCACAATCTCAAGTCCGCAGCTGGCAGAGCTTCACGGAAAACTTAACGAAGCTAGAAACCGGCTCGATATTGGGCGCAAAAATCTGGAGAGGGTTCAAAAGACCGAGAATCGTGTGTCGATACTTCAGGCGAAGGCTAAGCTCGACGAAGCCGATGCGACACTTCGGAGGACGCAACGACTGATCGAACTGGGAGCTGGAGCCGGTAAGGATTTGATCTCCGCTGAGGCCAACTATCGCACCGCGAAAGCCGACTATGACTTCCAGTCCAATATCGCACTAAACCGCGAGCTCCAACAGGCACAGGCGGAGGTGCAGACGGCGCAGGTCGATTTTCAGCATACACAAAACCAGTTAAGAGCCCTGGGATCGAGCGAGCAAAATCTCCAGCGTGACGACCACTCTAAGGATGCGTCTATTGCAATTGTTCGGGCGCCGCTCGCGGGTGTCGTTACTGAAAGGAAGTTCAACGCTGGAGCTGGGATCGATGCGGCGTCTCCGCTTTTCTCGATCTCAAATCTTTCCAGCGTTTATGTTATCGCGAACGTGCCTGAGTCCAATGTCGGCAAACTCGTTATCGGCTCGGTCGCTGAGATACGGTCAAACTCGGCGGGTACCTTCAACGGACGGATCAGCTACATCGATCCGCGGCTCGATGAGGCAACCAGAACCGCTCGCGTACGCCTGGAGGTTCCGAACCCTCAGGGGCGGCTTCGTGTCGGAACGTTCACGGAGGTCGGATTCTATACCGGCACCAACGCGGAAACTGGCGAAGAACTCGTCGTGCCGTCGGGAGCCATCCAGCGTGAAGGCGATAAGACAATCGTCTTCGTTCCTAAAGACGACGAGCCAGGAGCCTACGAGATCAGGGAAGTAGAGATCGGCGGGGAGATGGAAGGCTACACCGCGATCAAAAGCGGGCTGAAACTCGGCGAGAAGGTGGTCTCGAAAGGCAGCTTCACGCTAAAAACACAGATGCAGAAGGGTGAGATGGGTGAGCACGGCCACTAAGCGTGTGCTTAAAGTTACGCTGAGTATTTTAGACCAGATTTTATGATAAACGCACTTATCCGATTCTCGGTTGAGAACCGATTGATCGTCATATTGCTCGTCGCGATCATGTCAGCGGCCGGCGCTTACAGCTTGATCAACCTGCCGATCGACGCGGTTCCGGACGTGACCAACGTGCAGGTGCAGGTCCTTACCGCCGCGCCGTCTCTCGCTCCGCTGGAGATGGAGCGTCAGGTTACATTCCCGGTCGAGGTGGCTATGTCCGGGCTTCCGGATATCGAGGAGATCCGCTCGGTTTCTAAGTTTGGCCTTTCCGCAGTCACGGTTGTGTTCGACGAATCGGTCGACACCTATTTCGCCCGACAACTTGTTCTGGAACGGCTGGCCCAGGCTAGGGAGCAAATCCCCGAGTCAATCGGCTCACCGGAGATGGGGCCGATCTCGACGGGATTGGGCGAGATCTATCAGTACGAGCTCAAATCGCCCGACGGAAGCTACGACGCGAAAGCTCTACGCACGGTTCAGGACTGGAACGTGCGGCGCCAGCTTCTCGGGGTTCCCGGAGCAACTGAGATTAACAGCTTCGGCGGGTACGAAAAGCAGTATCAGGTTCGTCTGGAGCCAGCGAAGCTGCAGTCGTACGGTCTGACGATGCGAGACGTCTATGAGGCGGTGAGTCGAAACAACGCCAACGTCGGCGGGGCCTATATACAAAAAGGTGCCGAGCAGTATCTGCTTCGGGGGCTCGGGCTTGTTGAAAACCCGGAAGATATCGGCAATATCGTCGTGAAAACGGGTCCGGAGGGTGTGCCGATTTACGTCAAAAACGTAGGTGAGATCGTTGAGGGGTCAACGGTTCGGCAAGGAGCGGTGACCGCGGATGGCAAGGGAGAGATCGTCGCGGGGATCGTGCTGATGCTCAAAGGCGAGAACTCGCGAACGGTCGTAGAGAACGTAAAGAGCCGCGTCGAGGAAGTGAAGAAGTCGTTGCCGGCGGGCGTGGAACTTTCTCCGTTCTACGACCGAACCCAGCTGATTGACCGGGCGATCGCCACAGTTGAGAAGAACTTGATCGAAGGTGCGATCCTGGTAATCGTGGTGCTGATGCTGCTGCTCGGGAACTGGCGCGGGGCTTTGCTGGTCGCGACGATCATCCCGCTCTCGATGCTGTTCGCGGCGATTCTGATGCGAGTGTTCAATGTATCCGGTAACCTTATGAGCCTCGGAGCCTTGGACTTCGGATTGATTGTGGACGGCGCTGTCGTGATGGTGGAAAACACGATTCGGCGAAGAGCTGAGGCACAGCACGAGGCGGAAACTGGCGGGCATCGCGAGAACCCCCAGCGTACAATCCTCGAGTCCTGCCTCGAAGTCGCCCGTCCTGTAGTCTTCGCGGTCGCGATCATCGCGATAGTGTACCTGCCGATCCTAAGCCTTCGCGGGATCGAGGGGAAAATGTTCGTCCCGATGGCGTTGACAGTCGTCTTCGCGTTGATCGGTTCGCTGCTGCTCTCGCTCACCTACGTCCCGGCGATGATGACGCTGGTTCTAAGCGGGAAGGTATCGGAAAAAGAAAGCTTCCTGATCCGCTGGGCAAAGAAAGCGTACATCCCCGCGTTCGATTTTGTCGGTCGCTATCGGGCTCAGGCGTTGGCTCTCGCGGTCGGGCTCGTAGCTATCAGCGGCGCCATTTTTCCGTATCTAGGTTCAGAGTTTATCCCTCGGCTCGACGAGGGCGACATTGCCGTTCAGGTCCAGCGGCTCCCAAGCGTGTCACTAGAGGAATCGGTCCGGAACACGACCGAGGTAGAAAAGGTATTGATGGAATTTCCCGAGGTTAAGACCGTAATCTCCAAAACGGGCCGGGCGGAAGTTGCCACCGACCCAATGAGTGTAGATTTCTCAGACTTATATGTGGCGTTGAAGCCTCCGGGGGAATGGACCACGACCAAGGACAAGACCGAACTGGTAGAGAAGATGTCTAAGGCGCTCGAGGAACGGGTGCCTGGGGCAATGGCGAGCTTTTCGCAGCCGATTGAGCTGCGTGTTGCGGAACTTATCTCGGGCGTGCGATCCGACGTTGCAATCAAGCTGTATGGTGACGATTTGAAGGTACTAAAGGAGAAGGCGGACGAGATCGTCAAATCCGTGCAGACTGTTAAGGGAGCCGAGGATGTTAAGGCG
The DNA here is from genome assembly GCA_964526245.1 of uncultured Chloracidobacterium sp. GTDB lineage: Bacteria > Acidobacteriota > Blastocatellia > Pyrinomonadales > Pyrinomonadaceae > OLB17. The sequence continues at coordinate 72,945 of CAZGLZ010000002.1, forward strand.
GAAGCCACGAGCGGCCTCCCGCAGCTGCAGATTAAGCCCGACCGAGCCGCGATCGCACGATACGGTCTCAACGTCGAGGATGTGAACGACATGGTCGAGTCGGTTGTCGCGGGGAAGGACGCCGGACAGGTTTATGAGGGTGAGCAGCGCTTCAACCTTGTGGTGCGGCTCGATGAGGAGTCGGGCAAGAATGTCGATTCGATTCGAAACCTGCTCCTTACCGCCCCTAACGGCTCACGCGTGCCACTCTCTCAAGTGGCGGACATCCAACTCGTCGAGGATGCGGCGCAGATCACCCGCGAGGACACCCGCCGCCGCATCGGCGTCGAGCTAAACGTCCGCGGGCGCGACATTGGCTCGTTTGTCGAAGAGGCTCAGGCAAAGATCGCGAAAGAAGTGCAACTTCCGCCAGGCTACTACCTTAAATGGGGCGGCACGTTCGAGAACCTGCAGAGGGCATCGGAAAGACTTCTTATCGTGGTGCCGATCGCCTTGTTCCTGATCTTTGTGCTGCTTTATACGACGTTCAATTCGATCAAGCAGGCTCTCTTGATCTACACGGGGATTCCGTTCGCGATCGTCGGTGGAGTCGTCGCTTTGGCCTTGCGCGGGATGCCGTTCTCAATATCTGCGGGGGTCGGATTTATTGCTCTGTTTGGCGTTGCGGTGCTCAACGGCGTCGTGATGGTCAGCTTCATTAACCACCTTCGCGAAGAAGGAAAGACGGTTCTCGATGCGGTTCGCGAGGGAGCGGAAACGCGGCTGCGTCCGGTGCTGATGACCGCGCTGGTAGCGAGTCTCGGGTTTATTCCTATGGCCCTTGCCACAAGTGCTGGTGCCGAGGTTCAGCGCCCGCTTGCGACGGTGGTTATCGGAGGTTTGATTACATCTACACTTTTGACCTTGCTGATCTTGCCGACACTTTACGGTTGGGTGGAAAAAGATCGCGAAGGTGAATTTACGGAGGATGAAATATGAAATTGATCGTCGCGATTGTGAGGCCATTCAAAGTGGACGAGATCATAACCGCATTCGAAGCCATTGAAGGGTTTCCCGGCATGACCGTTACGGATTCCGAGGGGTTTGGCCGTCGGTTTGGCACGGCCCTTTACGATTCCTTAGATCCGTTTATGCCGGGCAAGCGACTAGAGATTGCGGCGAACGACGAACTCGTCGAGGCGATCGTTGCGGCGATCAAGCAGCGCGCTCATACGGGTAGGAAGGGTGACGGACTGATAGTCGTCCTCGACATCGAAAAAGCATTGCTCATTTAGGTGATCGGGAACGATTATAAGCAGGAAGATGGAAATTATTTGGGGCGAACTAACAGCAGGCTTACCGGACTCGGCTCAGCTGGTACATGTCTTGATACGTTTAGTTGCCGCGATCGTGGTCGGGGCAGTTATTGGTTTTCAGCGTGAGCAGGCGGGTAAGGAGGCTGGGCTGCGAACACATATTCTTGTCTCCTTGGGCACAACCCTCTTTGTTCTTGCGGCGGCGGGCAGCGGCATGTCGTCAGATGGCGTTTCGCGGGTTGTTCAGGGACTCGCAACCGGTATTGGCTTTATCGGGGCAGGGGCGATTCTCAAACTGGAACAGGAACGCATGATCCACGGCCTGACAACCGCGGCCGGCATCTGGATGACGGCGGCGATCGGAGTGACGGTCGGTCTGGGCGGCCTTGGTTTGGCTTTGATAAGCACTCTTATGACTTGGATCGTTCTCTCGGCGCTTGGGCGGCTCGAACTGGGAACGGAAATGAAGCGACTCAAAACGGAAGACTTGGAAACACCTGATCAAAGGAGAAAAATAGATGAAATGTCCAATTGATACAAACACGGATCTTCAGATGTCAGAGCGTCAGGGAATTGAGATCGATTTTTGTCCTGACTGCCGGGGCGTATGGTTAGACCGAGGCGAGATCGACAAGATAGTAGAAAGGTCGATGACGGCTTCGTCCGCCGCACCGGCCAGATACAACGAATATCAAGATCGCTCCCGTGACCATCACTCGAAAGACTACGATTCGCGGAAAAGGCGAAAAGGGTTTCTGAGCGAATTATTCGACTAATTACGCGCTGGTTACTATCGAATCAGAGGATATTCAGAAAAAGAATAGCCGCATTCGCGATTTGATGCTTCTACGTCGAAGCCTATGAACAAAACGAAGAAGCAAAATGAAGAGGCTCATGATATGTCGGGTGTTCATCGTATCAGCCCAGACGAAATAGCTAAGCACTTCGGAACGGATGTCGGCGGCGATGAAGAAAACCCGACTGCGGAGAACATCGAGATTCGCCTCAGACTGAGCGCGGCGACTCTAAAGAAGGCGAAAATCCTCGCGGAACAATCGGGCGTCGGATTGTCGCGGTATGTCGAAAAGGCTTTGGAGCCGGTCATAGAAGTAAAAGGGATGCTTCCCCGTGATGGGTAAGGCTATTTACACGACCGGAAATGCTATCTATGTGATGGAGAAAACAATCTGAGCGAAGGGGAACATGATTTATAGGAGGAGAAACGCGATTTAAACGATTGGGAGCGCGAATTATACGAGGGGGAAAGTGATTTGGGTGAGTTGGTTCGCTATCCGAGTACTCGTATTGACTTTTTGAGGGTGTGGTTTGCTCACGGTTTTGCATAACTCAAATATTGTGAGGCATAAAGTACGGAGCCATGGGTTTCGTCCGCAAATCCGACGAAGAAAGTCGCCCCCAAATCGTAGTGAGTGAAGCGGATAATTAGGTGCAGGTCGACTGTACGAGCCTCTCCTCGGGAACCCGGCTGGGCTCTTAGTGCCGGGAGTTAACAAGCCTGAAAAGGCAAGGAGTAAAACCATGACAACGCGAAAGCTTCAACTAAAACGTGTAGCTCTCATGCTGTTTTTTGCCGCGACGTTCACGGTTCTTGGAACTGTCGCGACAAACGCCCAGCACCACAGCCGGCGAGCGTCACACCATCGGCAGGACCACGATAGACGAGTCGTGCGTGCTCCTGTCAGTTACGGAAATAGCGGTTATTACGGAAACGACGGCCGCTATGGCAACAGCAGGTCCTATCCGACGAGACGCCCGGCGTACTATCCGCCTCAACGCCGTCGTGGAGTGGGCAGCGTGTTCAGCGTGATCTTCGGCGGTGGCCGAGCCAGCCAACACAGAAGGCACCATTGAACGGCACGCAGACGGCAGCGACTGGGCGGACTACGAGTCGCCGACAAGATTGTTTTCTCCGACTCTCAGCCACCTGCCGATGCTCGGTTTGTTCCGAAAGCCGAACAGATAACGGAGAAAAAGCTAAGCGGAGCTTGCAGCGCTTTGATCTTTACTTGCAAGCGAGGAGAAGAAAAGCCATGTTGAAAAAAAGTATAACGACGATGCTGATCGGAGCGATTCTCGGAAGTGCTACGTTCGTAACGGCGGCCAGTCCAAGTACAAACGATGAAAAAGATGCCGAGAAGGTTAGGACGGATATACGCAGACTTGGAACCGGGCCGGATGCTCAGGTCAAACTCGAGCTTCGGGATAAATCAAAGGTCGAAGGCTATGTCAGCGAGGCAAACGACAATGATTTTGTAGTCGTCGATCCAAAGTCCGGCACTTCGACAACTGTCGCGTATCCGCAGGTTCGAAAGGCAAAAGGCAACAACCTCTCGGGAGGCGTGAAGATAGCGATTACCATCGCTATCGTTGCGGCCGTGACATTTCTGAGCTTTAAGTACGGTAGACGCGGCAGACGCGTTTATTTTTAGCGACGGTCGCAAGCGTCTTCGGGTAAGAGCAGACAATATGGAGTAACTTATGACGAACACAAGAATTATTAGATGGTTTCTCCCGTTTTTGTTGACTATCCTGCTTGCTGTCGCTGCCGAGGCTCAGAGCGATGCAAGTCAATACGTGATCTCGGCAAAAGCGGGCGGAATCAATTTCACGTCCGGCGACGTAAAGATCACTCGAAAAGCCGCGAGTCAGCCTGTAGTTGTGTCCACATTGGACTCGGCCGAGAGCGGCGATCAGATCGAGACCGGATCCAACAGCCGCGTCGAGATATTGCTCAATCCCGGTTCCTATTTGAGGCTCGGTGAGAATTCGATCCTGGATGTCACCGACACTTCATTCGACTCGCTCCGCTTTAACCTGCGGTCTGGCCAGGCGATCTTCGAGATCACCGGTGATGAGGACGAGATCGCTCCCGTCGGATTGACGGTCGCTCAGGGCGTGGTTTCACTCGATAAGGAAGGGATTTATCGAGTTCAATACCGCGAACCGGAGACCGCCACTATCCGAGTCCAAAAAGGGCGGGCGCGTATGGGTGACGAGAAGTTTGGCGACGGTAAGGAAATCGTCGTCGATCGCGGGAGGCAGATTGATGTCGTCAAGTTTGACAAGAAGGAACAGGACGATTTCGCCCTATGGAGCAGCGAACGAGCCAAGTCGATCACCGAGGCCAATGAGAAGCTCTCAAAAGATACCGTGAGCCGCTTGTCATCCGGCTTTCGAAGCGGTTCGATGGGGCGGCGGAGAGGATTCAACGGCTACTGGCTCTACGATCCTTTTTATGCGCGGAGAACATTCTTACCGTTCTACTCAAGTTGGTCATCACCATACGGACATCATTACCGGCGGCACTTTGGATTCTCACATTCCGGGTTCGGGCTGTTTCGGCGTCCTTCGACGCGGACGAGCATCAGGATATTTCGTCCATCGATAATCCGCCACCCAGTTAAGCACGGAGGAGGTCGACGCCATTGAATACGGAGCAAAGGGCGCTTATTAGCGAACCGTCAGGGCCTAGGGATGGGGCCGGACAAAAGGTCGAACCTCGCTTATCGTAAGGGATGACCGGCAATTATGGAACAAGAGGTAAGCTTTTATCATCAGCTCGTAGAACATCCGATGCTCGTGTTTTTGGTAGCATCTCTCCTCCTGATTATTTTCATGTGGTTTCTCGGCATGTTGATGCATCGTCGCAGCAGTAAGGTCGAACTGGGAAAATCGTCGGCAGACAAGAGTTCGGAAAGTACGGGGTCGGCGTTGTAAACTACGCCCTTTAGGCGGGAGACGATTACTATGGGACAGGATCACGTGCAAAGCGCTTCGTGGCGAAATAAGAAAAGTTTGGCCACAGTCTTTGGCATCACCTCGTTCTATCTGATTGTCGAGGTGATAGGTGGATTCTGGACCGGCAGTTTGGCCCTTCTTGCTGATGCGGGCCACATGTTGACTGACGTCGCAGGAGTCGGCCTCGCTCTTCTCGCAATCTGGTTCGCGGAGCGCCCTGCGTCCGAGACAAGGACTTACGGTTACTACCGCGTCGAGATCCTCGCGGCACTAACGAACGCCGTCGTGCTGATCTTGATCTCCCTCTACATCCTGTACGAAGCCTACCAGCGTTTCAAGAATCCACCCGAGGTTCAGAGCTCCGGGATGCTCGCCGTCGCGTCGATCGGCCTTGTCGTAAACATCGTCGGAATATACCTTCTCCGCGCCGGTTCGAAAGAAAGTCTCAATATGAAGGGAGCGTATTTTGAAGTCCTATCGGACATGCTGACCTCCATAGGCGTGATTATAGCCGGCGTGATCATGCTGACGACGGGCTGGTATTATGCCGACCCGATCATTTCGGCGGGTATCGGACTATTCATTTTGCCGCGCACTTGGGCGTTGTTGAAGGATGCTGTCGGCGTCTTGATCGAAGGAACACCCGCAGACGTTGACATTGCCGCCTTGCGCGAAAGCTTGACGCAGATCGAGGGCGTTGCCGGCATCCACGATCTGCACGTTTGGAGTTTGACCTCCGGCGTGAACGCGATGAGCGTGCACGCGGTCTTGGCCGAAAAGTCCGAACACGACGAGGTTCTGGCTCGTGTGCACGAGCGGTGCACGAAGGAGTTTAGAATCTCACACGTCACCGTGCAGACCGAACGTGGTGATTTCGCGACGCACGAGACGCATTTGTGAGATAGGGGTGGTAGATTAGGCGGGTATGAGTATGAAGATGACACGAATGTTATGTTTGGGTTTGGTAGTGGGAATCATTTTTGCGGTAGGAGCGAACGCTCAGACGAAAGATGAGAGATCGGTTCGCGACGTGGTCTTGAAGAACGCTGAAGCGTTCGAGAAAGGCGATTTGGCGATGATGAACAGCATTTGGCTCGACGATGAGAAAGTAACGGTGGTCGAGGCCGGCAACTTCGACTACGGATGGCGCAATTTCCGCGATAAACACCTCGGACCCGAACTTAAGGCGATGCAGAACCGCAGGTTCGAGACGAGCGATATCCGCGCCCACATCAGCGGGAAAACGGCGTGGGTAACCTTCGCTTACCGAATCAAAGCCACTTTCGCGGAACGGCCGATCGACGCCGAAGGAGCAGGAACGATGGTGATGGAAAAGGTGAAGGGCGATTGGCGCATCGTACACTATGCGACAAGCGGAAAACGCCGCCAACAGTGAATTTATGGAGAACGAACGGATACAAGGTCCGTATGCGAGTGGTGTTGGCGAGGGCCTTCCCTACGTGGCGTGGATAGTGGCGTTGGTGGCGGCTGGCGGTAGTTTGTTTTTCAGCGAGGTTATGGAGCTGCCGCCGTGCGTTTTGTGCTGGTACCAGCGCATTGCGATGTATCCATTGGTGATCGTAATCGGAGCGGGGATCATTATGCGCGACCGTCGGATGAAGTTCTACGCGCTGCCGATAACGCTGATCGGACTGGGTGTCTCTATTTATCACAACTTGCTTTATTACGGGATCATCCCGGATAGCATTACTCCCTGCACCCAAGGCGTGTCCTGCACTTCGCGACAGATCGAATGGCTGGGATTTATCACGATTCCGCTGATGGCTTTAGTAGCGTTCGTGATCGTGACCGTAAGCATGTTGCTTTATGGCGGAAAGAGACGGGAAGAATGATATGAGGAAAGAAGTAATAATTTTAGGTTCGATTGTTGCGATAGTCATCGTCGGGCTTGTTGTCGGATCGAACTATTACCGAAGCTCGATTCAAAGCGAACAAAAACCTGTGAACACGGGCAACAGCAACAGGGCGGCGGCGGGTGAGCTGGTTCGCCCGGACAGCCCGACGCTCGGAGCGGCAGATGCCAAGGTCACGCTGGTCGAGTTCTACGACCCGGAGTGCGAAGCATGTGCTGCGATCAGTCCGATAGTCAAAAAGATTCTCAAGGATTACGACGGCAGGATCAGATTCGTTGCTCGATATATGCCGCTTCATCCGAGCTCGATGGCGGCTGTCGCGTTTACCGAGGCCGCGGGCGAACAGGGCAAATATTGGCAGGCTCAGGAACTGCTCTTCCAAAAACAGTCCGAACGGGGACAAAAACATGGCCAGCCTTCCGCATCGCCCGCCGACATCAATGCCTTGTTCGAGAAATATGCAATGGAGATGGGTTTGGATCTGACCAAATTGAATGCCGCGATCAAAGAAAATCGCTTTGCCGCAAAGATCGACCGCGATAAAAAAGACGGCCAAAGCCTCGGCGTGAGGCAAACGCCTACCTTCTTCGTTAACGGCCGCCAGCTTCTTCGGCTCGGCGATTCAGAATTGCGAGAGCTGATCGACGAAGAGTTAAGAAAATAGCGCGACATCCAGTTTGTAGAGAACGGATGAAACTATTGCCCTGTCCATTGTGAGTGACCACTTTTTTCATATATTGCTCGGTGCCCTGATCTTCGGAGGAATTGTTTTTGGTTTAATCGAGTTGCTTGTGTATTTGACAAACGTCGAGTCAAGACTCGTGGGCCTGGATCCAACCAATCCACGCTCGTCTCACGAACCCGCAGGAAGAAAGCGAGACGCAAACGACGAACTGGTGAACGAGGGTCCTGATGTAAAGTTTGGGACGACTTTGCGATTCCGAATTTATAGATGAAGAGTTGAGATAATACTCTGTAATCGCCCGAATACGCGACTGCGACTCGCAATCGACTTAGGCAGCGGAAATGCGAACGTTAGGTAGAACATGAGCTATCTAATGGGCTAGCGAGGTGGGAGATATGAAATTAATCGGTATCGCGATCATTATGGTGCTAGTAACCGTCGGAGGTGTAAGCTCCCAAGAAAAAGCGAAGTCAAAGGCACCGCCGAAAACCGGCACTACACAACCTGCGACTACCGAAGACGGCAGGGCCGTGATTCTGAGTAGCAACGGCACGTGGAAGTAGCGTCGGGATCGGAGTCGTCCGTGGAATCAACTTCTACAAAGACAGTGCCTCTTAGTATGGCCTCAACAAAGAGGGGAAACATCGATCTAGAAGCGGGTCTGGTATTTAATAGTGGGGACGTCAAACCTGTCGGACGGGCGACCTTCTACCTGTTAAAGGAAGACCCAACCAAAGTAATCCTGACGCAAGCCCATCTCGATGCGTATAATGCTGACAATTCTAGCTTCGGCGGAAACGAGACGCTCGACAAGTGGAGCATGTACGGAGCGGTCTTGTATATGGACGGAAGTTTGACACCAAACTTTGCAATTGCTGTAAGAAAATCGATCGAGGCTGCCTCTGGTGGTCGGGCAACAACCGGTTTTGATGGGAAAGCGAGATTCGAAGGTGTTACTGCAGGCGATTACTTTTTGTTTGGATATTACAGATTTGGTAAGCAGACAACTTATTGGAGCCTGCCCGTGTCAGTTCTAGCCGGGGAGAACAATGTTGTTCTTGACAACGACAATATGAGGGGCTAAGGCGGTTTACAATGAATCGATATCACCAATCGGTGGGAACGAGCCGGGAGGCGGTTTTGTGAGCAATAAGGCGGCGAGGTAATTATATGGAAGTACCCGAGACAGGTTCGCTTTGGCAGGATTCGAAGTTTCGCTGGATGCTGGCGAGCGTGGCGTTGGTGGGCGTATTCGAGTTTCTTTCGCTTGCGAATATCGATGTATTTGCTTATCTGGTCGGCGAGAGATATTCGCGGCCGGTCGCCGCAGTGTTCTTTGCGGCTATTATTTTGGCTATCGGCTGGCGAACCCTGTGGAGCGGACTTCAGGCGCTTTCAAAAGTTAATTTTAAGAGCATCAACCTCCTGATGACGATCGCCGTTGTCGGAGCATTTTACTTGGGCGAGTATCCGGAAGCTGCTGTTGTGGTCGTGCTTTTCACGTTGGGCGAGACGCTCGAGAAATTTGGCATTGCCACGAGCAAATCCGCCTTGCAGGCTTTGGTTGACCGCGCTCCGAAGACCGCTTCGATCAAGGGGGCGGACGGCCAAATCAGCGACGTTCCTCTGGCGGACATAAACACCGGGGACATCTTGGTTCTAAAGCCTTCGGACATGATCCCAATGGATGCTGAAGTCGTCGTTGGCTCGTCGTCGGTTGACGAATCGACAATCACGGGCGAGCCGCTTCCCAAGGACAAACACGCGGGCGACCTCGTCTTTGCCGGAACGTTGAACTTGCAGGGCTATCTGGAAGCAAAGGTCACAAAGCTCGCAAAGGATTCCACTCTTGCCAAAATTATCGAAACGACCTTTGCCGCGACGAAAACAAAGGCTGAAACTCAGAAGTTTATCGAAACCTTTGCGGGCTATTACACGCCGTCGATCATTTTCATAGCTGTTCTGCTTGTTGCTGTTCCGACAATAGTGTTTGGCCAGCCGTTCAATCCTTGGTTCGAAAAGGCGATCACGATTCTCGTCATCGCTTGCCCCTGCGCTCTTGTAATAAGTACGCCGATTTCGATTTACGCCGCCATTGGAAGCGCATCCGCACGGGGAGCACTGATCAAAGGCGGCAAGTATATCGAGGCCATCGGTCAGGTCAAAGCCATCGCGATGGACAAGACAAGAACGCTAACTTACGGTAAGCCGAAGGTCACGGATGTCATTCCCTTCGGCGATACCACGCGGGAACATCTGCTAGCCTGCTCAGCCGGCATTGAAACTTACTCAGAGCATCCGCTTGCTCAGGCGATCGTCGATGCTGCTCGCGAGGAAAAGATCGAGATTCACCGCGTCGAGAATTTTCAGGCCGTTATGGGCAAAGGCGCTCAGGCCGACTGCGTGGTCTGTTATGACAAGCATCACTGCATCGGCAAACTGCCTTTCATCAGCGAAGAGCATGCCGTTCAAGAGGAGGTTGTGGCAACGGTCGCGGCTCTTCAACTCGAAGGTAAAACCTCGATCGTCGTGAGCAGCAACGGCGGTGTCGAGGGCGTGATCGCTCTGACAGATGAACTAAAGCCGGAGGGAAAACAAACCGTTAGCGATCTTTGGAAATTGGGTATTGAAACGGTGATGCTTACCGGCGATAACAAAGCTCCGGCGGATGCTGTCGCCGCGCTAGTCGGTATCGACGTGGTCCGGGCAGAGATGCTTCCCCAAGACAAAGCTGAAGCGATAAATGACCTTCTTAAAGAATACGGGGCCGTGGCGATGGTCGGGGACGGTGTCAACGATGCTCCCGCACTTGCCCTCTCAAACGTCGGCATCGCGATGGGAGCGGCTGGTAGTGACACAGCAATCGAGGCCGCTTCGATCGCTATACTCAACGATCGGCTGGAACTCATCCCATATCTTGTTCGCCTCGGGCGCAAAACGATCTCGACGATCAGGATCAATACCGCCGCAGCAGTGCTTACTAAGCTGCTGTTTGTCGTCCTCGCCATCTTGGGTTTGAGCGGCTTAGCGTTAGCTATATTCGCCGATGTAGGCGTGACAATTTTAGTGATCTTGAACAGTTTGCAACTTCTCAAATTCAAATAATCTTCTTTCAGTATGCCAGGTATTGTTGTGGAAATGACGAAAATGAATCAAATCAGAAAACGGACCGACAAACTGTCTCTTCCTTCTACTTCCCGCAAGCGGAAAAAGGAACGTAAAACTGAAAACATCAAAGAAGTTTTCGGTGTACATGTTATTAACGACGCCGATATCGAAAGTCATTTTGGGGGTGCGAATGTCAATATCGAAGATATGAGTAAAAAACGCGATGACTAAGTCCGCGACATTTTGGGTGACGGTCTTGGTCGCGATTGTTCTGACGACTTCACTCTATTTCCTATCAAGGGTCGCCACAAAGCGCTTTAGATTTTCAAAACGCGACATAAAAGCCGCTGGGTTGAATCGCAAAAAAGCGCGAGCATTTGTGGCCAACAGGCGTAAAAAGTACCGGCCAAAAAAAATGCGTTTTTGAATTACCATGGTGGAGCGAGCCAAAGTCGCGTTTAGGGCAACTTCTTCACATAGAACGTACGGCTTATGAATCTGCTCGGATTTACGCCAGAGTTGTCCGTAAAAAAATCTGTCCACATTCTCTAATTCGAGCGTCCGCAATCCGCTTAAAGCCTATTGCGTCGAAATGCTCAAGGTTGCGGCGATCCGCGGCGTGGTCAACACGCCGGTCCTTTTGGTCCAGTTGAAACTAGTGCTCACGATGACCCAGACGGTGCCGAACACGACGAAGTTTTGCAGCGTGTCCATGAATCATGCACGGGCTAATTTAAGATCGCCCACGTGACGGCTCAGACAGAACGCGCCGATTTCGCGTGTCACGAAGCACATCTATAAAAATGGTATGGAACAGGAAACGGACTTTTTTCATCTTTTTACGCAACACCAGTTTATAATTTTTGTGGTTGCCAGCTTGCTGATAATTGCCTTGTTGGTTTTCGTGGCAGTGTTATTTGGAAAGAGATCGGAGCGTCGGACTAATCAAAAGAAGATCAAATGAAAGAACAAAACAACAAGGTATTGACCACCGCGATCGTGCACGAATTAGCTCAGGCAGAATCACTTGAAGTGAGCGGCGATTATCGTTCTGCGTTCTATCACCTAGAACGCGCCCACGTTCTAGGACAGACTTCGACCTATCTGCACACATGCATTCATTGGCGGATGTTTAAGCTCGCGATAAAACAGCATTCGCCCCGGGAGATTTGGGGACAGATCGTGCGAATCATCGGAGCATCCACCAAAACGCCATTTGGCATTTATCCTAAAGGCAACACCGGCGGTGCAAATGTATGGTTTTTCAAACCGATGCCGATTCCCGAAGATCTAGAAAAAATCCTTTTTCGGAAGTGATCAGCTTTCAGTAGGATGACGTGTTTGAAATCACAGAATCCGGCTAACACTTTGCCGTTTATTCGATGCCGACCAACCAGTCGAGAATTTCGGCGAATGGACTGACCGAGCGGTGTTTCACTTTTTGACAGAAGAGAACGACTGTTGCGTTCTTAAAATCAGCTAGCTTTTTGTAAACAATTCTCCGCCTTCCCGCCGTTGGTGTTTGTTAACAGACAACTCCTGTCTCTTATTACACATCATGGCCGCATCGCCTGGTCGAACACTCGCGTTAAACCCAATAAACATCGAATAAACCGAGTGGTACAGCTATTGCCCTTACCTCTCGGTATATGAGAGGTCAGATCGCGCGATATATTGGATTTTTTATTCTGGGTAGCGTCCTGTTCACGGTTGTCTCGCCTACCGCGATGCTTGCCCATGGTGGCGAGGATCATGGTGATGCGAAGCCAAAGTCAACGGCGAACGCGAAGGGCGTTGTATCCCATTCGACTCGTTTGGGTGAACTCGAGCTAATGGTAAAGCACCCCGCAATGGAGCCCGACAAGGCTACGACCGGGCTGCTTTTTATCACGAAATTTGAGACCAACGAACCTTTCAAGGCTGTCGATGCCAAGGTCGAGGTCGAATCGGCGAACGGTACCGTCTTTAATGCGACCGTTGCGGCAGGCGAACAGGCGGGCACATACAGCGTGACCTTTCCGGCGATGCCGTCCGGTGTTTACAAGATGCGAGCTAACGTGTCGCACGACGGCGAAACCGACACCGCCACTTTTTCCGGTATCGAAGTAAAGCCGCCCGCGCTAACTGCCGAGGGCGAAACGTCCTGGTTCACGCAATTGGTGATCGGCGTTGTCTTTTTGCTTGTAATAATTTTGCTTTTCGGGCTTGTGTATTTCGTGTGGCGTTTCGCCGCCGGCCCTGGAGTTAACGAGGAAGCACTTTCTGCGTAAGAATCTCGCGAACATCGTTTACCAACACTCCATGGGCATAAGGAATATTTTAGCGATCATAGGTGAGTATTCAGCGAAGCTCGGGTTAGCCGTCCTCTTTTTTGGCAGTTTTCATTCGGCATTGGCCCAGCAAACTGATACCTCGCACGTTCCGACTCCGGCCCCGTCGCTTCAATACATTGGCCAAGATGGTTTGAGTGTCGAGCGGCTTGTTGAAAGTGCGGGCAGCCGTCGGGCGGATCTGCTTGCGGCGCGGCAGCGACTGGTGATCGCCGAGGGGCGCCTGGTTCAAGCCGGACTTCGGCCAAATCCGGTCTTTAGCACCGAATACGGCAGCCCGCGTTTCTTGGGCGGCGAAAGCGAGTATGACTTTTCGGCCGCGCTGGCTCAACCTTTCGAGCTTGGAGGCAAACGTGGAAAGCGGCGTACCGTCGCGGAACTCGAACTCCAACAGGTTCGTGCCGAGATCGCCGCTATCGAACGGAATATCGCGGTCGAAATTCGCCGCGATTACGCGCGTGCTATATCAGCCGCGCGGCAACTCGATGTACTAGAAAGACTTCTGGCCGCTGACGCGGAACTGGTTCGGGTGACGGAAGCACGCTTAAACGAGGGCGATGTCGCACCGCTCGACCTGAATTTAGTCCGAGTCGAAAGCGACCGCCTAAAGATTCAAAGGATCGAAGCAAGAAACGAATTGGAGACGGCCTTATTAAGAATTCGAACGTTGATCGGAGCAGATGTCGCAGAACCGCTTCGCTTGGCGCCTCAGTCCGATCGGCCTCCGCGACTCGATCTGGGTCTTAGCGAACTTACCCAAAAGGCGTTAAGCGATCGCTCCGACTTGCAGGCTGCGCGGATCGGCGAGCGGCTGGGAACCGCGAGGCTGGACTTGGCCCGGGCTCAGGCGGCTCCGGACATTACGCCATCAGTGCGTTTTTCACGCACCAAAGCATTTACCGACCTACCTGCATCAGCCGGCGGCGGAATTATCAACAGTCGCGACAACGAACTTACATTAGGCGTGTCGATCGATCTTCCCGTATCCAACCGTAATCAGGGCGGAATTGCCTCTGCTGTCGGTGAACAGGTTCAGGCGGTGCGAACACGCGAATTTTTAGAGGCGACGATTCGCCGCGATGTTGCAGTTGCTTACGGCCAGTATCGGGCGGCGGCGGAAAAGCTTGTGCTGTACACAACTCAGATCCTGCCGCGAGCCGAGGCAAATCTACAGACGGTTCGGGCTGCATATAATGCGGGCGAGTTTTCGGTGTTTGAGGTCGTTAACGAACAGCGACGTTTGAATGAGAACGTCACGAATTACAACCGGGCTTTGGAAGAATACTACACGACCTTGACAGCCCTCGAAGCAGCAGTTGGTGCGGCCCTGCCGCCATCCGCGTTCATGCCTGGATCGACATCTGTACTGCCTGATACGAAAACGGTGCCGAGCCAGTTTAACAGGGAAGAATTTTTGAAGTCGATCAACGATGCTAAAGCCGAACGTATCGGATCACTAAAATCGACCAAACCAAGAATAGAAGAGGAGAAAAAATGAAAATATTCATATTCGTAATTGCACTTACCGCGAGCCTGTTGTCACTAGCGTGTTCCGGTGGAACGACAAACCCCGCCGCCAACACAGCTACTGCGAACAAAGCGCCCGCGAACTCGATTGCAGCAAACAACGCTGCCGCGCCAGCGAAAGCAGACGAGATTCCGGCCTCGGTCAAAGCGGCGCTTCCTAGCGCCCAGACATTTACGGCCATGCACAAGGAGTTAACCGACGCTCAGATCGCATCTATCGAAAAAGATACGGGCGGAAAAGTCACCGAAAAAGATCATCATTCCTATCCGGGTTTTTCCACCGCCAGCGGCACAAAAACGCAGGTCGGATCGGTCACGATCGTCAAGGCGGCCGGTAAAGAGATCATGGTTATATATGAGAACAAAGACGGGTCGCCTTATATCAAAGAGATCAAGGCGGAAGGCGTGCCGGCCGGTTTTCTCAGCCAGTTTGCAGGAAAGGGCCATGATGACGATCTGCTACTAGGGGCTGATATCAAGGCAAACGGTGCGAAGGATGATCTGGCAAAAGCAATCACTGACGCCATAAGGATCGACGTTCTGTCGATGCAGGCTCTGTACGGCAAGGCACACACACATTAATGGATAGGTCGATCAAAAACTTAGTGCTAAGGGATCGTTCCGGTTGTCCCGGGGTGAGGCGATTTCGTATATCGTCCTTTGCCGACTTGTGGGTCGTCGCTCTGTGTCTCATGACAGCCTTGGCTGTGAACGGACAAGCACCCGCAGGAACGGCGTCAGGTGCGATCTCGACGATCACCTCTGAACGGAATGTGAAGAACGACAGCGGCGAACTGACTGTCATTATGAAACGGCTTCCTGGCGATCCGCGCTCAGGTGAAACGGGGCATGTAATTGTTTCGCTAAGCGAAACGGTTCAGGGCGGGTTCGGTTCGGGGCCGCTGCCGGTCGAAAAGGCCGCTGTCGTGTTTAGCATCACAAGACCTGACGGTGCGGTGATTGCCGGGAATATCGCGGCGACGGAAGAGCCGGGCGGCTTATACCGAAGTTCCTACCAGTTCGACAGCTCGGGCGATTACAAGTTGGTTGTTGCGATAACCACCGAAGACAAGCGTACGTTTTCGGCCGATTTTCCTGTCACGGTATCTCGAGCACCTATTCGCAAGTCCTTTTGGATCGGCCTCCTGGTTCTGCTTGTACTTTCGGGTGTCTCGTTTGCCGTCGTCTTTTATGCTTTAAAAAGAAAAGGGGATGCGTCTTTTCGGCGATTAGCACCGGCAGGTGCGGTTGTTCTCACGGTGTTTCTATTGGGTGCGGTTGCCTTGGCGTATCTTCTTCCGCCTTCTCAGACCCGCGAAACGGCGGCGATTCCGTCCGATGCTTTTTCAACGGCGGCGGTAAACGAATTACCGAAAGGTACGACGATCACCTTGCCGAAAGAATCCCAGCTACTTTTTGGGATAAAGACCCAGTTGATCGACACAAGGCAAATCACTAGCGGCCTGAAAACCACAGGCGTGGTTAGGCCTCGACCGGACGCCAAAGGTGTGGTTACTGCACAAGTGCCGGGAAGGATCGTGCTTAATCAGGCGGTGGCTTTGGGTTCTGCCGTCGGTCGCGGCGAACAGATCGGATACGTTGAACAGGTTCTTGACGTTTCGGGACAGACCGAGCTTGAGTCGCAAAGACTTGATGTCGAGGCGCAGCAGCGGGAGGTCGAGGCTCGAAAGTTGGAACTGCGAAATACGGTCCTTTCGCTACAGTCGCAGCAAGCACAGACACGTGCCACTGCGGGCCAGGCAAGGACGCGTCTCGCTCAGGCGCAGCGTGAACTTCGAAGGTCGCAGAATCTTCTTGAGGTTGGTGCAGTGCCTCGAAAACGTGTCGAAGAAGCTCAAACAGCCGTTAATGTCATCGACGATGAGGTAGCTGCAGCCGATAAGCAGGTTATTTTATTGGGCGACCAGATCAAATCGGCTCAGGCAGGGCAGGCTATTTTCCGCTCGCCTACCGTCAGACAACCGTCTCGAAATTTCCCTTTGATTTCGCCCATAACGGGGATAATCGACCAGATCAAAGCCACGAGCGGCCAGCAGGTCGCGAGCGGAGCCGAGTTACTGAACGTCGTGAATTTGTCCACCGTCCTTTTAGAAGCTCAGGTTTTTGAGAAAGATCTCGCGACGATTCGCGAATCCACGAGAGCAAGTTTCACATCTTCGGCTTTGCTCGGAGAGGTTTACACGATCGGTACGGCTGACGGTGACGGACGCCTGGTCTCGATCGGGCAAACCGTAAATGACCAGACGCGGACCGTGCCGGTCATATATGAGGTCAAGAATCCTTTCAACCGTCTCAAGGATGGCAATTTTATCGAGATCACGATCGACACGAGCGGCAACAGGCAAGTTCTGGCCGTGCCGAAGTCAGCGGTAGTTCGTGAGCAGGCAGAGACTTTTGTGTTTATCTTCGACGGCGGCGAGACGTTCGAGAAGCGTCAGGTCGCACTCGGAGCGGAAGGTGCGGATTTCTACGAGATCGTATCAGGATTAAAAGAGGGCGATCGAGTCGTTATCGAAGGAGTTTATCAGCTACGGACTACTCAGGCGGGGGAGTGAGTTACGGGTACAGCCCATGAAATGAACGAACAATCGGAAATTGTCTCGATAAATCGAAAGACTTACGCGAATGCCAAAGTGCTCGATTACTATGACGGACTCACGGAACTTTTCCCTGCTGAGAAGGGGCTTTTTGAACATCTGTCTTCGAAAATCGAGAAGGCAAGAATTTTGGATATCGGAGTAGGCGGAGGTAGAACAACTCAATACTTGTTACCGCGTGCTTCTGCTTATACGGGCATTGATTATGTGCCGGAATTTATCGACCGGGTTAAGAAAAAATATCCGACTGGCACTTTCATTGTCGGTGATGCCAGAGATTTGGGCGAGTTCAATGATGAGGCCTTTGATTTTGTCCTATTTTCTTACAACGGTATTGATGTCGTCTTGCACGAAGACCGGATAAGAATACTAAACGAAATGAATCGCGTACTGAAAAAAGGCGGAATGATAATGTTTTCAAGCCATAATCGCGATTACCGACACTTTAGAAAACCGTATTGGCTTACTGAACCTAAATTCAATTTATCGTTCGTAAAGAATCTACTTTCGTACGTCTTCTTTTTGCCACGTCATCTGCGGATGAGAAAACACGAGGTTTTCAATGACGAATACGGCATCGTCAATGATCAAGACCACCGTTTTTCGCTGCTCGTTTATTACATTAACGTCAGCCGACAGATCAAGCAGCTTGAAGATACCGGTATGTCGGATGTCAAGGCATACAACATGAAGGGCCATCAGGTGATCGCGGACAAAGATTCTTTCTGGATTTACTACTTGGCCACCAAGTGATTAAGGAAAAGGAATATGAGAAAAATATTTATTTTGGGAACCGTTTTAATAATTTCAACTATTGCCGTCTTTTTTACGGCATGTACTAGCGGGACAAATTCGCAACGCGTTGACAACGTAAATGTCGCGAATACGGTTGCTAGCGAAACAAATTCCGCGAACGCGGCAGTTTCGGATTCAGCATTCAAAGTTGATTTCAAAACGGAGCCAGGTCAGATTCAGGCCGGTGCTCCGGCGACGCTGGTTTTTACCGTTAAGGACAGTAAGAATGCGGTGGTGAAGGATCTGCAGGTCGTTCACGAAAAGCCGATGCACTTGCTGATCGTCTCGAAGGACCTTTCCGAGTTCTATCACGTCCATCCCGAGCCGTCAGCCGACGGATCTTATCGAGTGCAGCACACGTTTCCGAACGGCGGCGATTATAAGTTCTACGCCGACTTCACGCCGCCTAATGCGAAGCAAGTGGTCGAACGCATTGATGTGAAGGTCTCGGGAACTGAAAGAACGAAAGTCGCTCTCGTTGCGGATACAAAACTGGAAAAATCTGTCGATGGCGTGAAAGTGACGATGAAGCCGAGTGCGAAGATCGAAGCGGGACAGGAACTGACGCTTGATTTCGCGGTCTTTGACGCAAAAACCGGAAAGCCTGCGACCGATCTGCAAAATTACCTGGGCGAATTGGCGCACTTCGTCATTATCAGCGAAGACCTCGTTGACTTTGTCCATGCTCACCCGATGGCGAAAGGCGAAAAGATGGACGGGATGAAGATGGACGGCGATATGAAGGAAAAAGATCATAACGCCGACGGTCATTCGCACGGGGCAGATTCGAAAGAATCGAACAAACCGAGTGCTTACGAAGTTTCGGCACACACGGCTTTTCCACGGGCTGGGCTTTACAAGCTTTGGGCACAGTTTCAACGCGGCGGGAAGGTCATCAGCATTCCGTTTGTCGTAAATGTTCCGGCAGGTTCGGCTAAACAGGTGAAGGCGGCGAATGTGCCCGCAGGTGCGACAAAAATTACCGTTTCATCGAACGGTTACGAGCCGTCATCGATTCCGGTTGTTAAAGGCCAGCCGGTCAAATTGGCGTTCTATCGAGCCGACTCGGAAAACTGCGGCGGCGAAGTCGTCTTTGCCAAGCAAAAAATCCGCAAGAAACTGGCAGTCGGCGAGACCGTCCTGGTCGAATTCACTCCAACCGACGCCGGCGAGATCGCGTTTGCATGCGGAATGGACATGCTCAGCGGCAAAGTCATCGTGACCGAAAACTAAAATTTTGAGAAGTAACTTAAAGGGAGAACGAGAAATGACCAAATTCAAAATATTTCTGACATTAACAGCAGTGATAGTTATAGCTGGAGGAGCCTTCGGCGTAATGACCGCCGTAGTTGAGGCCCACACGCGGACCGTGAAGGTAAAGGTGGATAAGAACGGCTTTTCGCCTTCGTCGATCGATATAGAAGCCGGTCATAAGCTCAATCTTGTGTTTAACCGAGCGAACGACAAGAACTGCGGCAGCAAAGTCGTATTTGCAAAGCTAGGGATCAACAAAGCTCTGCCTGTGGGTAAGGACGTCGTTGTCAGCATCACGCCGAAGGAGTCGGGACAAATATCATTTGCCTGCGGAATGGGCATGTATAAGGGAAGCATTGTCGTTAGCGAAGGTTGATAGAGCTTCAGTCAAAAGGGGGACGAAAATGAAAACACTATTATTGACGGCCACGTTTGGGCTGGCTGCCGTAGGCTTGGCCGCGTGCGGTCAGGCGGGCAGTAACTCTGATTCCATGAATCACAATTCGATGATGAAGAATTCGAATTCGGCAATGAATATGAACGGCATGGATCACAATTCGATGCCGATGAACTCGAACATGACCATGGATCATTCGGCAATGAAAAGTTCGCCGAATGCAGCGAGCCAGCCTTACGATCTGCAGTTTATCGACACGATGACCGCCCATCATAAGGGAGCCGTGGACATGGCGAAGATGGTAGACGGCAAAACGCAGAATGCCGACATTAAGAAGTTCGCCGCTCAGATCATTGCCGATCAGGAAAAGGAGATCGGCCAGATGAAAAATTGGCGTGAGAAATGGTTTGCAGGCAAGCCGGCCGCCATGAACATGGAAATGCCGGGGATGATGGATTCCATGAAGATGGATATGGCAAAACTTACAAATTCCAAAGACAAGGAATTTGACCTAGCGTTTATCGACATGATGACTCCTCATCATGTTGGAGCCGTCACAATGGCGAAAGAAGCATTGCAGAAAAGTGAAAAGGATGAGATCAAAACGCTAGCCGGTCAGATTATCAAAGCTCAAGAAGCTGAGATAAAGATGATGAGCGAGTGGAAGGCGAAGTGGAGCAAATAGAAGTCCGCGCACCTGATTCAAAATGCTAAATGGTGTTATCAAATGGTCCCTTCAGAACCGGTTGATCGTCGTCGCGATCTCTGCACTTTTGCTTGTCTGGGGCAGTTACGTGGCGTTGAATTTGCCGGTTGATGTATTTCCGGATCTGAATAAACCGACGATCACGGTTCTAACCGAAGCCAACGGCTTGGCACCCGAAGAGGTCGAGACCCAGGTGTCTTTTCCGATCGAGACCGTGATGAATGGTGTCCCAGGCGTGTCCCGAGTTCGCTCCGTAAGCGGCGTCGGGTTGTCCATCGTTTACGTTGAGTTTGAATGGGGAACGGATATTTACCGAAATCGGCAGCTTGTTTCGGAAAAGATAACCGAAGCGCGCGAGCAATTACCGGAAGGAGTGTCACCATTTCTCGCTCCCATCTCGTCAATAATGGGCGAGATCATGCTGATCGCGGTGTCGAGCAAGGATGGAACGACTGACCCTTTGGAACTGCGAACCTTGGCAGACTGGACCATCCGTCCTCGGCTGTTGACTATCACTGGGGTTTCTCAGGTTATTCCCATCGGAGGAGGCGTAAAACAATATCAGGCTCTTGTTTCACCTGAAAAGCTAAGGCAGTTTGGCATCACCATTGAGGATGTTTCGGTTGCGCTGGAGAAATCGAATATCAACTCCACCGGTGGCTTTGTAGATGCCCAATCGCAGGAGTACCTTGTTCGGAACCTCGGCAGGTTTTATTCGATCGACGAACTGAAGCAAACCGTTGTCGCGTATCGTAACAACACGCCTATTCGTTTAGGTGATGTAGCCGAAGTACAGTTTGGCGCGAAGATAAAGCGGGGTGAGGCTGGAACGAACGGAAAGCCCGCCGTCATTGTTTCCGTCCAAAAGCAGCCTGGGGCAAGCACTCAAGATCTGACAGAACAGGTTGACGAAGCGGTAAAGGAACTGCAAAAAACGCTGCCCCCCGACGTTGAGATAAATCCGAATCTCTTCCGGCAAGCCAACTTTATCAACGCCTCCATCGGCAACGTTACCGAAGGATTGCGTGACGGTGCGATCCTTGTCGCGATCGTACTGTTTCTGTTTTTGCTCAATTTTCGCACCACCTTTATTACACTCACGGCGATTCCGCTTTCCTTCATCGTAACCTTTCTTATTCTCTACGCTTTCGGGATCAGTGTTAATACCATGACCCTCGGCGGCTTGGCGGTCGCGATCGGCGAATTGGTTGACGATGCGATCGTGGACATTGAGAATATCTTCCGTCGACTCGGCGAAAACCGGAACCTTGAAAATCCGCGTCCCTCCATTGAAGTGATTTATCACGCCTCGCTCGAGGTGCGCTCTTCCATCATTTATGCGACGGTGATCGTCGCCCTTGTGTTTATTCCGCTGTTCGCCTTATCAGGGGTCGAAGGAAGATTGCTCGCTCCCTTAGGCCTCGCGTACATTACGGCACTCGTGGCATCTCTGTTCGTAAGTTTGACCGTGACGCCCGTCTTAGCGTCATATCTGTTGCCGCAAACATTTAGGCGAAAGGAGAGAAAGTCGGTCAACGATCCGGTTGAGATCGATCACGAAGATGAGAATCGTACCTCTATTTTCGCGAGGATAGGGCGGTGGTTTCGGTCTTCGTCGGCTGAGGAACACCAGGACAGCTTCCTAGTTCGCTGGTTAAAGAAATACGACACGCGGCTTCTACATTGGACGCTCCGTCATCCTTACAAAGTCATCTCCGGGGTAGCGCTGGTGTTCATCTTGACGATGGCCACGCTCCCGTTTGTTGGTACATCATTCTTGCCGGAGTTCAACGAAGGAACGCTTACCGTCAATGTTCAGGCCCAGCCCGGTACTTCTCTGACTGAATCCAATCGCATCGGCCAAATTTCCGAGAAACTACTCTTAGAGGTGCCCGAAGTTATATCGACCGGACGTAGGACGGGAAGGGCCGAGCTCGACGAACATGCCGAAGGTGTTCACTACACCGAGATCGATGTTGATTTAAAGAAATCGGATCGTTCGCGTGAGGAGATCCTTTCGGCGATCCGAGACAAACTCGCGGTCGTTCCCGGAGTTACCACTAATGTAGGACAGCCGATCTCTCATCGGTTGGATCATTTGCAGTCCGGTGTTAGAGCCCAGATCGCGGTCAAGTTGTTCGGCGACGATCTGGCTACACTGCGTTCAAAGGCTGAGGAGATTCGCAATACGATCCAAACCGTCGAAGGGGCAACGGACGTTTCGGTTGAGCGGCAGGTGCTGATCCCGCAGGTGCGATTTAATGTTGACCGCGTCAAGGCGGCGCAATATGGACTGCAGCCGGGCGAGGTTACGCAGACATTGGAAACAGCTTTGAATGGGCGAACCGTCTCGCAAGCCATTGATGGAGCTCGACGTTATGACGTGGTGGTTCGTTTTGATGAGGCGTCTCGCAACAGTCTGGATGCGCTCCAGAATGTCACCATTGACACACCGCAGGGAACCCAAATTCCTATTTCGGCGGTGGCTGCCGTTGAGAATTTTCCGGGACCGAACCAGATCTTACGTGAGGACACAAAACGCCGAATTGTAATTGGAGCGAACGTCGCGGGACGTGATCTTGGCTCCGTCGTGAGTGACATTCAAAGCCGTGTCGCAACACAAGTTCAACTGCCGACCGGCTACTTCCTCGAATATGGAGGGCAGTTTCAGGCATCGCAGGAGGCTAACAGAACTTTATCACTGCTTTCGATCTTCTCACTTGTTGCGATCTTTTTTCTCCTGATAAAAGCCTTTGGCGACTGGCGGGTAGCCCTTCAGGTGATGATAAACATCCCCTTGGCGTTGATTGGAGCCGTCTGGGCATTGCACCTCTCGGGCGGCGTATTTTCGATTGCGACAATGGTCGGATTCGTATCGCTGGTTGGGATCACATCGCGAAACGGGATCATGATGATCTCGCATTACCTGCACTTGATGAAAGAGGAAGGCGAAGATTTTACCGAACACATGATTGTTCGCGGTTCATTGGAAAGGCTCGTTCCCGTCTTGATGACTGCTCTGACCGCGGGGCTCTCGTTAATACCCTTCATCCTTGCCGCCGACGCCCCGGGCAAAGAGATCCTGCATCCACTCGCGGTTGTCGTTTTAGGCGGCATCCTGACCTCGACTCTGCTCGACCAAATTGTTACGCCGGCAATCTTTTATAAATTCGGACGGCCAAGTGCGGAGCGAGTTATCGCGGAACGCGAACGAGGGGTGTCCGGTTCAGGTGAATGGGAAAGAGATCGGGCGGATACCGTAGCGGACTTTCCGCCTAAGAATCCAGTCCCTGCTACGGATGGTTAACGTATTTCCAAACATTGTTTCTGATCTTTAATCAGATAACGGAGAAAACTATGAATACATTAAATTTGCGCAAGCTTTTTGTTATTGGGTTGTTGCTTGGCGCCTGCGTACTTGGATTAAGGTCTAGCTTCCCAGTCTACGCCCAGAACGACGAAGTAAAGGCCGTGACGGATGTCATGACACGCGAAGCACTGGCGGTCGAACAAGGCGATCTTGCGGCACTCGATAAGATCTGGGCGAACAGCGAAGATGTCACGGTCTTCGAAAGCGGGCACGCCAACTACGGTTGGAATGACTACCGCAATACGCATCTCGCTCCAGAACTTAAGGAATTCAAAAATACGAAGTACTCGTTTTCCGATATGAAGGTAAAGGTCGATGGCAAGACGGCGTGGGTGACATTCAAATACAGTCTCGCCGCTGAGATGGGAACGAGAAAAGTAGAAAGCGGCGGCCTTGGTACGGCAGTCTTAGAAAAACGCGAAGGCAAATGGCGGATCGTTCACTGGCACTCAAGCGCTCCTCGCCGTGCCCCGGCTCCAGCTGCGTCTCCGACTCCTAAGACGTAATGTAATTTTTGCTCGACACTGTATAAGGACATGTTAGAAGGGAGTCCAGAAGTTTATACGGTCAATGAGCAAAAAGGCGTCGGGTAGTGCCTATTTTGCCCGACGCCATTTTTTCCGAATAGATGAGGAATCGATCACGGTAATGATGACTGCAACAGTTCTGGCCAAGCAATCGGATGTATCGCTTTACACGGTCAGGCACTATACGCGCATCGGGTTGCTAAAGCCGGCCCGTAATACGCAAAACAACTACAAGGTTTATCAGCCTTCAGACGCCGTGCGTGTACGCTTTATAAAGGCGGCCGGCAATCTGGGATTTTCGCTCGCCGAGATCGCGGATATTTTAAAAGAGGCGAAAGAGGGGAATACGCCGTGCCCGATGGTCCGGGAAATTATCGTCCGCCGCATTGCGGAGAATCAACGAAAGATCAAAGAGATGCAGAAACTCCAACGGAAAATGGAGAAAGCCCTTCAGGACTGGTCAAAAATGAGGAATTCAATGCCAACGGGCGACTCGGTTTGCCATTTGATCGAGTCGGTAAGCGAGACAGCAAAATAGGGCTTGACCTGACCCCTGCTGACAGGTTGTAGAATAATTCCTGTCGTTACTTTTAATGACAGGAGTGATAACAATATGACGGAATACGAAACAACCACGGCTGAAACCTTCATCGACCCAATTTGCGGAATGCAGGTCAAACCGGCAAATGCTGCCGGTAGCCTTAACCAGGATGGAGAAACTTATTATTTCTGCTCGACAGCCTGTCTGCAGAAATTCATGGCTCCGAACGACGTGAACCCGGCGAGCTGTTGCGGCGGTAACTAGGGAAGTTTGAAAATCGCAAGGAGGGTTCATGACAGGAACTGTAAAAAAGAACGCAGCAGAAGATGAGTTTATCGATCCGATTTGCGGAATGACGGTCGATCCGGCGACGGCGGCGGGGAGTTTTAAGCATGAGGGAACGACCTATTATTTTTGCTCGAAAGGATGTTTGCAGAAATTTATCGCGCAAACGCAGGGCGTTCCCGCGAGTGGTTTTGTCGGGATCGGACGGGAACAAAACGGGATCGGACGGGAACAAAAAGAAACCGTTTCGCATGGAGAGATGAACGCTACGCCCGAAGGAGAGTTTGTCGATCCGGTGTGTGGAATGACGGTCGATCCAGAGACTTCGGCGGGAGAATATGATTTTGAGGGCCAGACTTATTACTTCTGCTCGACTGGCTGCTTGAATAAGTTCAAACAAAATCCGGCAAGCTTTCTTAAGGAGAAAATAGAGGAAGCACTAGAAGCGCAAAGCAAGGGCGTCGAGTACACCTGCCCGATGCATCCGGAAGTGGTGCAGATAGGTCCTGGAAGCTGTCCAAAATGCGGGATGGCGCTTGAGCCCAAGGTGATGACGCTCGACGATGCTCCTGACCCGGAATACATCGATATGAAGCGGCGTTTTTGGATGTCCGCCGTGTTGACTCTTCCGGTTTTCGCTCTGGCAATGGCGGAAATGCTGCCGAACTTTCACGAGGTAATCTCGCCCAACCTTTCTATTTGGATACAGTTCGTTCTTGCGACGCCTGTCGTCCTCTGGGGCGGATTTCCTTTCTTCCAGCGAGGATGGGCCTCGGTCAAAAATGTCAGCCCGAATATGTTCACGCTGATCGCGATCGGAACAGGAGCGGCTTATCTCTTTAGCCTATTCGCACTGTTCTTTCCTGATATGTTCCCGGCGTCGATGCGTAATGTGCATACGGGCCTAATCGCTGCATATTTTGAAGCAGCGGCAGTGATCACGACGCTTGTTCTTCTCGGACAAGTTCTTGAGCTTCGAGCCAGAAGCCAAACCTCAAGCGCGATCAAGGCTCTTCTCGGGCTTGCTCCTGAAACTGCCATCGTTGTTTTCGACGACGGCACCGAAACCGAGATCGCGCTGAAAGATGTACAGATGGGCGCGAGCTTGAGGGTTAAGGCGAACGAGAAGATCCCGACAGATGGGTCGATCTTGGAAGGCGACACATCGGTTGATGAGTCGATGGTGACGGGCGAATCGATACCGGTTGAAAAGACGGTTGGCGACACGGTCATCGGCGGAACGATCAATGGTCGACGCGGTTTTGTAATGAAAGCCGAGAAGGTCGGCAGCGATACGCTGCTCGCCCAGATCGTGCGGATGGTTGGCGAGGCCCAGCGCTCCCGAGCTCCTATCCAACGACTGGTGGATGTAGTATCAGCTTATTTTGTTCCCGCAGTTATCGTTGTTGCGATTGTCGCGTTCGCAGTCTGGATGATCTTCGGTAGTTTCGCTTATGCGATGGTCGCGGCAGTTTCGGTTTTGATTATTGCTTGCCCGTGTGCGTTAGGACTGGCAACGCCGATGTCGATCATGGTCGGCACGGGACACGGTGCTCGGCACGGCGTATTAGTTAAGAAAGCGGAGGCCTTGGAGATTCTGGAAAAGGTGAATTCGATTGTCGTTGATAAGACGGGCACTTTGACCGAGGGAAAGCCGCGGCTCCAGAGCATAATTTCAAATTTCGAATCTCAGATTTCAGACAATGAAGTTTTAAGACTCGCCGCCAGCCTTGAAAAATCGAGCGAGCATCCGCTTGCGGAAGCAATCATTAAAGGAGCCGAAGAGAAGAATATCGAATTGGCAAAGGTGGAAGATTTTGAATCGATCACAGGTAAAGGGATAACGGGTTCGATTGACGGGAAAAAGGTTCTACTAGGCAATGCGAAGCTGATGACGGAAAACAACATTGATTTCCCGGCGGATGGAAAAGCGGATGGTCTTCGAGCCGAAGGGCAAACAGTTATGCTCGTCGCCGTTGACGGAAGAGCGGCCGGGCTGGTCGGCGTCGCGGACACGATCAAAGAGTCTGCGAAAGAAGCAATCGACGAACTGCATAGGCAAAATATCGAAGTCGTTATGATGACCGGCGATAATGCAATTACGGCCGACGCAGTAGCCAAAAAGCTGGGAATCGACAAGGTTTTCGCCGACGTTTTGCCCGAGCAAAAGGCGGAAAAGATCCAAGGGCTACAAGCGAGCGGCAAGATCGTCGCAATGGCCGGCGACGGCGTGAACGATGCCCCGGCACTTGCTCAAGCCCAAGTCGGGATCGCGATGGGAACAGGAACCGACGTTGCGATGGAATCTGCCGACGTAACACTTCTTAAAGGCGACCTTCGCGGTATCCTTCGCGCGAAAAAGCTGAGCGAAGCGACAATGAAGAACATCCGTCAGAACTTGTTCTTTGCGTTCATCTACAATCTCGTCGGCGTCCCAATCGCTGCGGGAGTTCTGTATCCCGTTTTCGGCTTGTTGCTAAGTCCGATGATCGCGAGTGCAGCAATGACTTTTAGTTCTGTTTCGGTAATCGGCAATGCACTGCGGTTAAGAAATTTGAAATTGTGAGAGGAATGAACAACGAAAAGTACATACCGGCTCTGAGCTACGATTGGCTTACGGGCTTTTACGATCCGGTAGTGGCTCTTACGACTCGCGAAAACGCTTTCAAGAATGCGTTGGCTGATCAAGCGGGGATCGCCGCTGGTCATCGCACTCTCGATCTAGGCTGTGGTACAGCGACGCTATCTATCTTGTTAAAACAGAAACAGCCGAACGCTGTGATTGTCGGGATTGACGGTGATGCGAAGATCTTACAAATAGCAAGAAAGAAGGCACACAAGGCCGGCGTTGACATTACCTTCGACGAGGGAATGTCGTTTGATCTGCCTTACGAAGACGAATCCTTCGACCGGATTGTTTCCAGCCTTTTCTTTCATCACCTATCTCGGGAAAGCAAGTTGGAAACGCTGCGCGAAGTAAACCGCGTTCTTAAGCCCGATGGCGAGTTTCATGTCGCAGACTGGGGGCTGCCCACTAGTCGTTTAATGCGCGGGGCGTCATATCTGATTCAATTTCTGGACGGTTTTGAAACGACTGCCGATAATTTCAATGGCTTACTGCCGAGACTGATAACGGATGCCGGGTTTTTATTCGTCGAGGAAACGGTTCATTTCAACAGCGTGTTCGGAACCATAAGATTGCACAAATGCTTAAGATAAAACTGGAGGACATATGAAAACAAAGATCATTTTTTTCGCAGTGACGGTGGTTTTGACGACCCTGTCGGTCTTTGCACACGACCTTTTCTTAAAGCCAGCGAGCTTTTTTGTAAAGGTTAACGAGAAGATCTCTATCAGCGTAATGAACGGCACCTTTCAGGAAAGCGAGGGAGCGGTGGCGTTCCCGCGTTTGACGGATGTGAGTGTTGTTTCGCCTTCGGGCACGCGTTCGAATCCTGCCGAGGCGAATTTTACAAAAAATGAAACCACCGCATTTCTCAATGTTACGCCGACCGAGGCCGGAACCCACGTCGTCGGCCTTTCCACCTCGTGGCGCGAGAACGCACTCGCGGCAAAAGAATTCAACGAATACCTGCCCGCCGAAGGCATCCCGGACATTCTGGAAAACCGAAAGCGCGACGGCGAACTCGATAAGGACGCTCGTTACCGTTATTCGAAATATGTCAAAACGATCTTTCAGGCGGGC
>CAZGLZ010000003.1:0-9037 GCA_964526245.1 uncultured Chloracidobacterium sp.
GGCCTTGCCGTCGCCGGTGTAGTCGCCCGGCACGGTCAGGTCGGTCGAGCTCCCGAACGCGAATGCCCGATTGGCTCCGTCGCTCGATCTCAGATACCACCATTCGCCGCCTCCGGAGCCGCCCGTTGGACGGAAGATCGCAACATCCGCTTTCCCGTCGCCGTCATAATCGGCCGGGACCGGCTTGTCGCCCGCGGTACCGAACGGCGTCGCCGCAACCTGTCCGTCCGAAGACCGCAGCGTGAACCACGTGTTCGTCGAAGGCCTGTAAACCGTCGCGTCCGACTTCCCGTCACCATCGAAATCCGCCGGCGAGGGCACATCGCCCGCCGCCCCGAACGGGAACGCGAAGAACGTCGAATCCTCGCTCCTCAACACGAACCACTCACCCGTCGTCGGCCGCCAAAACGCCAGATCCGTCTTTCCATCACCGGTAAAGTCCGCCGGCACGACCGTGTCCGTCGCCTCGCCAAACGCAAACGCCCGATCCCCGCCATCCGACGACCTTAAGTACCACCACTCCGATCCACTTCCACCAACCGGCCGAAACACCGAAACATCCGTCTTCCCATCGCCGTCAAGATCAAAGGGAGCGCGCCGCGGCACGACGCCCGGAAACCAGTCAGTGACACGGTCATCGGATGAATTCAACATCAGCCGGACCGCACCCGTACCGTCCGCGTTCATCACCCAGATGTCGTTGATACCCCCGGCGCGTGCGGCCGTGAACATGATCCGGCTTCCGTCGGGCGACCACATCGGGTTCTGGTCGGAGGTTGCGTTGTTGGTGATATTCACCACGTTTGTGCCGTCAATGTTCGCCGTGTAGATATCGAACCCGGCAATGCCTGAGACGGTGGTCGAATTTCGTACGAATGCAATCTTTTGCCCATCGGGCGATACATCGATCTGCTGGTTTATCAGCGGTGCGGCAGTGTTGGTTATCGCCTGGCGGCCGCTGCCGTCCGCATTCGAGACGCAGATTTGGTAGTTCGTCCCGTTCGTATCGCTGCACTTGAAGACGAGTTTCTGGCCGTTGGGAGTGAAGACAGCCTCGTCCTCGTCACCCGTGGTATTAGCCTGTGTGATCGGTTCAACTCCCGAGCCATCCGGGTTCATTGTGTAAAGATCGCAGCGGCCGCCGGGGCAGCGTGAGAATATTATCTTCTGCCCGTCCGGACGCCACGACGCGCTTTGATTGTTTTCGGCCGTGCTGGCCAAGACCACCTGGCCGGTGCCGTCTGAATTAGCGGTCCATATTTGGTACGGTTGAGACGGCGTGTCGCGACGCTGATAGACGATCTTTGTACCGTCCGGTGAGAACTTGGCCGATATGTCGCCGGCCATGTTGTTCGTAAGCCGCCGGTGCGATGTGCCGTCGGCGTTCATCCGGTAAAGCTCGAACGTGCCGTTCCTAGTAGAGAAGAAAAGGATCGGCATATCGCCAAACGGAGCCTCCGGCACGCGGTCAAGGGCCTGGACCTGCTCGGGCGTCATCGCGCCTTCATAAAGCCTGAGCCGGGCGAGATTTCCTGCCGATGCCTGGACGGGGTTGTTGATGACGTCCTGGAAGAAGCGGATACCCGCAGCAAGCGGGTCGCCGCCATCCGGGGACTCGATCCTTAGGAAGCCGTCGCGATAAAGCCTTACCGTCCCCGTACCTGTTCTAACCACAACAATTTGCACATACGTGTTGGCCAACGAAGCCGTGTTCGCGGTGTTCTCGCCGTCGATCCTGCCGTCAAATAGGAACTCGCCGTTGTCGGCTGCGGTGCCGCCGGTGTAATCAAGCAGGCGCCTCCGGCCCGAGACCTGATCGAACTTAAAGAGCATTACCAGCGTTGCCGCAGAATTGGGGAACCCGAGCGAATTGACCGCTACGCCGCTGTTGAACGGGAACCGCAGCGTCTGCCGCTGATATCCGTCAACGTTGTCCATGACAAAACTCGTCGGCCCTCCGCTGCCGACCAACTCCGTCAACACCGGCCCACCCGCAACCTCGTTGTTCAAATTCCCCTGCAGCAAGAAGTCTGCCCGGATGGTTTGTGCAAGCACAGCATTGTTCAGGAGCAACACGAACACTAAGGTAACGGCGACGACGACGATTATTTTTCGCATAAAATAGGTAGCATCCGTACAGATCATTCTGGATTCGAGCAATCGGCCGGTTCGAATTTTCGAGTTTGCTTGACGCTGGTTTCTCAGGACGCACTCAAACTTAATAGATCAGCTCAGATAAGTAATTAAAAAGTTGCTAATTTTGTGCTAAATTTGCTCAGCTATTGGGAAAAACGGTCTAAATGGACGGGAGATCGGCAGAATCGGCGGGCCCGAACGGTCGGGTGATCAGATTTGGCGAGTTTGAACTCGACCTCGCGGAGGAAAGCCTTCGGCGGGACGGCGAGCGGTTGAACATCAATCCGCGGATGTTTCAGGTCCTGGCCCTGCTGGTCGAGCGGCAGGGAGAGATAGTCAGCAAGGACGAGTTTTTCGAGTTGGTTTGGGGCGGCAGCCACGTCGAAGACAACAACCTTACCGTTGCGATCACCGGGCTTCGCAAAGCGCTCGGCGATGATGCCCGCCATGCCCGCTTTATCGAGAATGTCCCTCGCCGTGGTTATCGATTTGTTGCCGAGATGCAACGCGATGTCCCGGTTCCGATCGAAACCGTAGCCGATCTTCCTTCCCATGCCGTCAAACAAAAGCAAAAGGTATTTCGCCTCGCCTCGGTCTTTGCTCTGTTGCTCCTTTTGATCGGAGCAGGGGCTTACAGTTACCGGACGTTCGGGAAGTTCGCCGTCCGCCAGACCGTATCGTCCATCGCGATTCTTCCCTTTGAAACCTCCGATCCGGATACGGAATACATCGCCGACGGAATTTCGGAAACCATCGCCAATCGGCTTCGAGCCTTTCCTAGCATCCGGGTAACCGACCGGCGGGCCGCACGCGAATTCAAAGAAAGAACTAACGACCCGATCGGGGCAGGCCAAGATCTCGGAGTTTCTGCGGTGCTCACCGGCCGCGTTGAAAAGAACGGCGAGGCTCTCACCGTTACAGCGAAGCTTACTGACATTGCCGGCGGCTTTGTCATCTGGGAACAACAGTTCAAAAACGAGGCGGGCGATGTCCTTTCTCTCCAAAGAGCCATCGCCGAGGCACTTACAGGCGTTGTCTTGCCGGCCGCATCCGCCGAAGAGCGGGCGAGCCGCTCTTCAAAGATCACCTCAGATCCCGAAGCGTTCGACCTCTACCTACGCGGGCTCCACCACTGGAACAAACGCATCGACTCCGAGATCCTCCGCTCCATCGAACTTTTTCGTGCCTCCATCGATAAAGATCCGACCTTTGCAAAGGCTTACATTGCGCTCGCTAACGCCTATTCCCTCGCTGATCTAAGTCGTCGCGGCATCTCCGATGAAGAGCGTGCCCGGCTCGCCCTTGCAACCGTCGAAAAGGCCCTTGAGATCGACGAGACACTCGGAGAAGCTTATGCGACCCGTGCGGTCAACAAATGCTTCCTCCGATGGGACCTGGCCGGCGCCGAGAGCGACTATCGGCGCTCCGTTGAGTTAAACCCGAATGATGCGACAACGCTTCACTGGTATGCCGAGTTTCTTGCTATGGACGGCCGGTTCGATGAGAGCATTGCCCTCTACCGGCGGGCAATGGAGCTCGACCCGCTCTCGTCGCCTATCAGGACGGACTACGCCCTTACTTTTTACTACTCGCGGGACTACGACCGAGCGATCGAATTATTGAATAAAGAGAAGATCCTCAATCCAACGTACGCACGGACGTATCTATTTCTCTCCTATGTTTACCCGGAGAAAGGCATGTATGCCGAAGCGGTTGATGCAATGGAGATGCGGTTCGACCTGATCTATCGAGCCGGCGGTATATCTTCCGACTGGCACGAAGGGCATAAAGCGAGGCTTGCCAAAATGCGTACCTCATTGCCCACGGGCAGCCGCGGCTTCTGGGACGGCACCCGCATCGATGACGAAAAGGAACCGTATTTTACAGCCGTCGCGTATGCCAAACTCGGCGAGAAGGACAAGGCGTTCGAGTACCTCGAAAAGGCATTCGTAACGCGTTACACTGGCATGGTCTGGCTAAAGGTCACCCCCGAACTCGACAATCTTCGCGATGATCCTCGCTTTGCCGACCTGCTCCGCCGCGTCGGCTTCAATTAAATGTCGGAACATCCGCCAATCCGCCGCCCCTCCGAACTTCGCCGTCGATCCGGTCGCTATGATCGATTTTTGTTGACCTGCATGTTGTGCTTATGCTACGGTTGTTTTGGCGTGGAATGCCGGGCACAAGTTGGGGTTTGGGGGTTCGCGGTGGTGGGCCGGCGAGTGCTGCGGCTCGGATATGAGTATCAAACCCGATACGAAAATAGGCACTCGATTTTATATTACCGGCATTCGGGGCAGATGTGTTATGGGCGGCGGCGATAAGATCAAAGGCTTCCGGGGCAATTATCCGGCACCGCGGGCGGAGCTCGCGGGCTTTGAGGCGCCCGACCGCCGTCTCTGCCAAGTGTTTCACATGTTTCAGTTGTTTCACCCGTTTCAGCCGTTTCACATGTTTCATCTGATTCAGCCGTTTCTGAAGCACTCACTCCCCGCAAAAAATGAAACACTGCGGCATCGGCGGCGGTTAAACGTAGGATCGAAATTACCTAAGCACGGCGGGTTGTGGCAAAATAGCCGAATGGCAGGTTTCCCCGTCTCCGAAAATGTCGCCCGGATGCAGGCTTCCTCGACGCTCAAGGCCGCACAAGCCGCCGCTGAACTCCGGGCAAAGGGCGTTGATGTGATCGACCTCACGGTCGGCGAGCCCGATTTCGACACGCCGCAGTTCATCAAGGACTACGCCATCGAAGCCCTCGGCAAGAGCATGACGAAATATACTGCGAGTGCGGGGCTGGCGAGCTTCCGCGAAGCGGTTGCCGGTTTCTATGCAAGGCGTTTTGGTGCGAGCATCAACCCGGCCGAGATCGCAGCCGCATGCGGCGGCAAACAGGCCCTTTTCAATGCGGCGGCCTGCATCCTCAACCCCGGCGACGAACTTCTGATCCCGCGGCCCTATTGGGTGACGTTTCCGGAGATCGGCACTTTCTGCCGTGCCCGCAACGTCTTCATCGATACCGAAGAGACCGACTTTATCCTGACGGCCGATCAGGTCCGCGACGCCATTTCAATACGGTCGAAGCTGCTTATCATCAACTCGCCAAACAACCCGACAGGCCGCGTCATCCCGCCGGACGAGATGCGGCGGATTGTCGAGGTCTGTGCCGAACGCGGCGTTTATGTCCTGACCGATGAGTGCTATCTGCTCTTCGTATATCCGCCTGCCGAGGCCTACTCGCTAGCTTCGCTGGATGCCGAAGCGAGGAAGCACGTTTGCGTTGCGGGAAGTTTTTCGAAGACCTACGCGATGACGGGATGGCGGAGCGGATACACCATTGCAAACCCGGAATGGACGCGGGCGATGGTCAAGCTGCAGAGCCACTCGGCAACGCATCCGACGTCGTTCGTTCAGTACGCCTGCGGCAAGGCCCTCGATGATGCCGAGCGTTCGCGGACCGCAGTCGAGACGATGCTTGCGGAATATGAAAGACGGCGGGCGTACCTGATACCGGCTTTGAACGAGATACCGGGCTTCAAGGTCTCGGTGCCAGAGGGCGCGTTCTACGCGTTCGTGGATGTCCGGGCTTTAGTTGGTAAGAAATGGGCGTCGTCAGAGAAATTTGCCGAGTCGCTTCTGAAGGATGCTCACACGGTCGTAACCGACGGAGCAGGCTTCGGGGCCGATGGCTTCCTTCGGATCTCCTACGCCACCTCGCTCGAAAACCTTGAGCGAGCTGTTGCAAATATAAAGCAGGTGGTCGAACGTGCGTGATCAACCGCCGGTCATCAATAACCCGATCTCCTCTATCGAAGTGGTCCGCGGATCGACCTCGCCGACGATCTTTCCATCACGAATGACGAGAAGTCTGTCGGCAAGGGCAGTCACCTCTTCCAACTCCGCGGAAACCAGAAGTACCGCAGCACCGCGGTCACGCAGCTCCACCAACTTGCGATGGATGAACTCGATCGCACCGATATCAACACCGCGGGTCGGTTGCGAGACGAGCAGCAGCTTCGGCTCGAGCTCGAATTCGCGGCCAATGATCAGCTTTTGCTGGTTACCGCCCGAAAGCGACCTCGCCGCAAGGCTCGCATCTGCAGGGCGAACATCGAACCGTTCGATAATGCCCGAAACTCGAGTGGCGACCGCCGCGGAATCGATCATACCGGCGGTCGCGGCGATCGGCGGCTTGTAGTGTGTGCCGAGGATCGAGTTTTCCGCGAGGTCCGAGTTCTTCAGAAGCCCGCGTTTCAGGCGATCCTCGGGAATGTGCCCGATGCCGAGTTCTTTGACCTCGCGGGCCGAGGCGTTGGTGATGTCGCGGCCGGAGAATCTGATCGAACCTCCGTCTGGGCGGATGAGCCCGGCAAGGCATTCGATCAATTCCGTTTGTCCATTACCCTCAACTCCCGCGATGCCGACGATCTCACCGCTACCGACACTGAACGTCACATTCTCGACCGGCGGCCCGTGCTTTCGCTCGATGCGAAGCTCGGAAACATCGAGCACAATGTCGGCGGGCTTAGCGTCGCCTTTTTCGACGCGGAGAAGCACATCGCGGCCGACGATCATCCGGGCAAGCTCGGCACTGTTCGTCGTTGCGGTCTCGACCGTTCCGACGACCGTACCATCGCGCATTACGGTGACCTCATCGGAGATCGCCAGCACTTCTTCGAGCTTGTGCGTGATGATAACGATCGTCTTGCCTTGCTCCTTCATACGGCGGAGAATCGCGAAAAACTCGGCGACCTCTTGCGGCGTCAGCACGGCGGTCGGCTCATCGAGTATCAGGAAATTAGCGTTGCGGAAAAGTGCTTTAAGAAGCTCGACCCTCTGCTGTGCGCCGACAGAAAGGTCCTCGATGACCGCGTCCGGATCGACATTGAGCTTCAGCTCGGCCGAGAGCGTGCGGACGCGTTCGCGTGCCTCCTCAAGGTCAAGCGAGACAGCCGTGCCTGTCTCGGCACCGAGGATGATATTCTCGGCAACGGTCATCGTATCGACCAGCATAAAGTGCTGGTGCACCATCCCGATGCCGAGAGCAATCGCGTCGTGCGGCGTGCGGATATTGACCGGCTTTCCGTCAAACCGAACTTCGCCGGCATCGGGCCGGTAAAGCCCGTAAACGATCTTCATGATCGTCGATTTGCCCGCACCGTTCTCACCGACGATCGCATGTATCGTGCCTTTCTTGACCGAAAACGAGACGTCCGCATTGGCAACGCAATCGCCAAACGCTTTTTTGATGTGTGTGACTTCGAGCATCTAGTTTGCCATCGCATCAGTGACCTTGATGTCACCGGCGATTATTTTTGCCTTGGCTGCTTCTACGCGTTCGAGAACCTCAGGCGAGACAAGCGGGCGGTTGAATTCATCAAGTGCGTACGCCACGCCGTCCTTATCGAGCCCGAACACATGAAACCCGCCCTGGAACTTGCCCTCAAGCACTTCCTTGACCGCATCGTAAACCGCGTTATCGACCCGTTTCACCATCGATGTAAGCACGAATCCGGGCTTGACCATATTCTGGTTCGAGTCGACGCCGATAACGAAGCGGTTCGCCTGCCCGTCAGCATTCATCCCGAACTGCTCGACCGCATCAAATGCCCCGAGCCCCGAATTCCCCGCCGCCGTAAAGATCACATCCGCTCCCTTCTCTATCTGCGAGAGAGCGAGTTCGCGGCCCTTTCCTGGGTTGTTCCAGGCATGATCCGTCACACCGACATAGTTCGTAACAACACGAATATTCGGGTTAACCGCCTTCGCCCCTTCTTCATAGCCTTTGTTGAAGCGATGAATGAGCGGGATGTCCATTCCGCCCAGAAAGCCGAGCACGCCGGTTCGCGACTTGGCCGCCGCGATCATCCCGACCAAATATGAGCCCTCGTGCTCGCGAAAGACAAGCGAAGCGACGTTGCTCCGCGGCGTCTTTCCGTCAGCTTCAAAGATCACGCCATCAACTATCGCGAACTTCACGTTCGGATAATCGAAAGCCACTTTCTGCATTATCGGCCCTTGTGCAAAGCCGACTCCGATAACGAGGTCAAAATCCTTCTCGGCAAAGGAACGCATTGCGGGCTCGATCGAGGTCGGGTTTCCCGGCTCAACGTCGTAAAGGCAGATGCCAAGCTCGCGTTCCGCCCTTTGTACGCCTTCCCACGCGGCGGCGTTGAACGAACGGTCGTTCTTCCCGCCGATATCGAAGACGATGCCGATCTTGCCTTTGCAGCCTTCGCGGGCGGCCTCGTTGCGAAGCGCACAGGACGACGTAAGCATGGCTACCGCTGCGAAAAGAAGTGAAAAATATAATGCTTGGCGTTTCATTTTCTTAAACAATCCCCCGGACAAGCGATGGCGGCTCGATCGGCGTCTCCGATATTTTATATGCAGCACGGAGCTTCGCGCCAACCGAATCAGCATCGTCATTGGTCCGAGCATAAAGCACCCCGAGCAGATCACCCTCGCGGACCTCGCTGCCGACCTCGGCAAAACACTCGAAGCCGACATCGAAATCGATACCGTCCTCAGCATGGATCCGTCCGCCGCCGATCTCGACGACCGCCTCGCCGATCGCCAGGGCGTCGGCCCTTTCAACCCAACCAGAGCTCTCGGCTTTGATCTCAAGCGTCGAAAGCCCCTTACCGGCAAACGGATCGGACGATGGTATCGAATCAATACTCCCGCCCTGCAGTTGGCAGTTCTCCGCAAACCGCTCGTGAGCCTCGCCGCTCCCAAGCTTCGTTTCAGCAAGTGCTCGTGCCGAAACCAAGTCATTTTCGACTCCGGCGAGCACGATCGCACGGGCAGAAAGCTCGAGCGAAAGCTCGCGCGTCGGGCCCGCAAGTTCAAGCGGCTCGTTCTGCAGAATCTTGACGCATTCAAAAACCTCGCAGGTGTTCCC
>CAZGLZ010000003.1:9137-61522 GCA_964526245.1 uncultured Chloracidobacterium sp.
CAAGCGGCTCGTTCTGCAGAATCTTGACGCATTCAAAAACCTCGCAGGTGTTCCCTGCGTAGCGACCGAGCGGGCGTCCCATCTCAGAAACAACGGCCTCGGTCCGGACGCCAAAGTTGCGCCCCGTTTGAACCATCGCCTCGGCAAGCCGCATCGAATCTTCGATGTTCGGCATGAAGGCCCCGCTGCCCGTTTTTACGTCGAGGACAAGAGCATCGAGCCCTTCGGCCAATTTTTTCGACATTATCGAGGCAACGATCAGCGGAATGTAAGGCACCGTCGCGGTCGCATCTCGGAGCGCATAAAGTTTCTTATCCGCCGGTGCGATATCGGCCGTTTGGCCGGACATCGCAAATCCGCATGTTTCGATTATCCGGCGAAAACGGTTGGTCGATAGATTTACGTCGTAGCCCGCGATGGCTTCAAGCTTGTCGAGCGTTCCGCCCGTGTGACCGAGCCCGCGTCCGGAGATCATCGGAACGGCGATGCCGCATGCCGCGAGGATCGGAGCAATGACGAGCGAGGTCTTATCGCCAACGCCGCCGGTCGAGTGCTTGTCGGCCTTCGGCATCGGGATGTCGGAAAGATCGAGAACTTCACCGGAGTGTAACATCGCGTAGGTAAGTGCATTTTGCTCGTCCTCGCTGAGGCCGCGGGTGAACATCGCCATGACCATTGCGGAGACCTGATAGTCAGCCCACGAGCCGTCGCAGACACCCCTAATAAAGGCATCTATTTCAGAGCGAGAAAGCTCGCCACCGTCCCTTTTGACCGCAATTATCTCCTGTGGCCGCATCGTTTACGCGAAAAAAGAAAGCTGCCCAAGTTTCGCACAAGGGCAGCCAGCAAGTCTATTTGAGTTTGGTTCACGAGGCCTCTTCGAGAAGTATCACCGCATCGGCCCGAAGCGCATTCCGCTGCCCGACCGCATCGACCGCTTCGCCTGTCTTTGCCTTTACGCTGACGTTCTCGATCGCGGTTTCCAGAAGCCCGGCGAGGTTTGCCCGCATCGCATCGATGTGCGGC
The DNA here is from genome assembly GCA_964526245.1 of uncultured Chloracidobacterium sp. Lineage (GTDB taxonomy): Bacteria > Acidobacteriota > Blastocatellia > Pyrinomonadales > Pyrinomonadaceae > OLB17. The sequence continues at coordinate 10,164 of CAZGLZ010000003.1, forward strand.
CGCAGCTTCGGGGCCTCAAGATGAATCGTAGAATCAAGATTCGCTACGGCAAACCCTTTTCCGCGGGCTAACGAGACAGCGTGCGCCAGAAAAACAGAGCTGTCCGCACCTTTCCACCGCTCGTCGCTGTTGGGAAAATGCGATCCGATATCGCCGAGAGCTAGGGCACCGAGCACCGCGTCCGTCACCGCGTGAAGCAGAACGTCCGCATCGCTGTGTCCATCGGCACCAAGGTCCGATGCGACCTCAACGCCGCCAATGATCAGCAGCCGGCCCTCAACCAGCCGATGCACATCGCTTCCCTGTCCAATCCTAAAAGTCATACCTCACTGCCCGACGCAGGCTCCGATATCGAGCCGCGAAAAGGGCGGATTCTTGCCCGTGATGGTCACACCGCTAGAGATCATTCGCTCCTTGACCTGAAGGTTCGTCCAATCCGGGTTTTGAGAAAGTATCAGAGCCGCGGCACCAGCGGCAAGCGGCGTTGACATCGAAGTACCACTCCATGTACCAAATGCCCCTCCCGGAACCGTGCTTAGTATTGATTGCCCAGGGGCGGCGACCGATATCCAGCTACCATAATTAGAGAACGATGCGAGAACATCGGTCTGGTTTGTACCAGCGACCGATATGATCGCATTCAGTGGTTCAGCAGCCGGGTATTCCGGAATGTCGATTGCCCTGTTTCCCGAACCCGCTACAACCACAATTCCCCTTTGCCCCGGTACCGCGCATTGTGCCGTCGAACCGCTGTCGATCAGGTCATCTTTCTCGCTACATCCGATCTCCTCAAGAATGAAACGCAGTAGGTCCGTCTGCCGCCGCGTCGCCAAGCTAAGATTGATCACATCCACGCCATCCGGTGTCTTCGGGTCGCCATCCGGGTCTGCGGCATACTGAAGAGCTTCGGCAAGTACCCAGATGTTCCCGACGCCGTTCGGGTCGAGAACGCGGATCGGCATCACGTTCGCTTGCGGAGCGACCAGGAGTGCCAGTCCGGCCACATGCGTTCCGTGGCCAAAGCCGGGATTCACGCCGAAAACACCTTCCTCTTGCGGGATCGCATCTCCGTCAACGAAATCGTAGCCCGGCACCAACCGTCCGGCAAATGAGGGGTGATTCAGGTCGATTCCTGTGTCCAAAACGGCGATCGTTGTCCCGAGACCGAGTGATGCCGTGTGGGCATCGTCTATCCTGAGCGGCGCACGAAACCACTGATTGATGTATTGCGGTTCGTTGCCGCCTATGCTCCAGGAATTCCCGCGCGCCTCCGGAGCTTGAAGTTGATAGTTCGGCTCGGCGAATTCGACCCGGCCAAAGGATTCGTTCACAAGCCTTTGAGAGATCACCTCAGGATCGGTTCCATCCATGATCTGCATCCGGTAGATCGGTCGCCGGCCGAATCGCTCGAGCGGGGCCGGAGAAAGCCGAAACCGCTTTGCAATAAAATAAAGGTCCCGTGGACTGCGGAGTTTGATAACGACCTCGTTCGGCAGGTATTGCTCGTCTGGATCCGCAAGGACAGGAGAGTGCCACCCGAATAAGGTAAATATCGTTGCAACTAACAGGACCTTGATTACTATTGTTTCAACACTTGTTCTTTTCATTTGTAAAACGCCGCCCCAATCTCTCGATCTCATCAAGCGATGTGAACCAACAGAGGTTAGTCCTATCGTAAAAATACAATTCAGTTTAACTTTTTGAGCAGAAAAAAGTTTTTCGCCGGATCGGTATTTTCGGATGCCTGCTGCCCTCTGTATCTGCGTATGGCACAACGCCGTACGGCCGGGCCTCACCCCCGGCACTAATTTTAACTTTCAAAGGATGGTAAAAAAAATGAAAAAGTTTGGTTCAATTTTCGCACTCTCACTCGGCATCATCATTATGAGCGGATCTTCCGCTCTCGCAAGCGACCTTACATGCACTGGCGTGGTCGGCCCGATCCTCGTCGAAAGCGTCGAAGTTCCGGTCGGAGCAACATGTGAATTGAACGGCACACGTGTTCGCGGCAATATCCAGGTACAGCGTGCCGGTACTCTCGTCGCCCGCTCCATTAGACTCAACGGCAACATTCAATCGGATGAAGGCCGGGACTTCACGGTGCTTACTTCGACCGTTCGTGGCTCGATCCAACTCAAAAAAGTTCGCGAGACCCTTGTTAGCGGGACCTTGATCGATGGCAGCATCCAGATCGAGGAAGCTACCGGAACGACTAACGTCACAGGAAACACGCTTTACGGTTCGGCTCAGTTCAAGAAGAACTTCGGCCCTATCTATTTCTTCGGTAATGTCAAGATCATCGGGAATGTTCAGGCAGAGGAGAACTTCGGCTTGATCGATATTAGTTCAAACCAGGTGCTTGGGGACGTTCAGATCTTCAAGAATCTGGCGGCCATAACGGTCACCAATAATTTCATTGAACAGAATCTCCAGTGCAAGGAAAATCCGGCAGGTGTTACACAAAGCGGAAACACAGTCGGCAATAATGAGTGTAGCCAATTCTAGCGGCACTCAGGAGCAAGGGCGGAAACTCCGCCCTCCGCACCTCGCCGCTAGGCTCCGAGCGAGTAGAACGGAGCCCAAAAGAACGGATGGGGAATTTCTTCAAGCAGTTCCAGTTGGGAACCCCGCAGTGCGGATGAAGGCGAGCGGCCCTCACTAAGAAGCTGATAAAAGCGCTTCATAATGCGCCGCGTTGCCGAATCCTCTACGATCCAGTGGCTTAGTACCAAATTCGCCGCTCCTGCCGAAAGAAAACCCCGGACCAGCCCTAAGGCTTCTTCTCCATCCGTTATCTTTGATATTCCCGTTTCGCAGGCGCTCAGTACAGCGAGCCGGCATGTGCTGAGATCGAGGTTTCTACAGTCCCGCACCATTAGCGGCCCGTCATAAAGCCTCAGGCTCGAATACAACGGGTTATCGGCCCGGAAGAGCCCATGACAGGCAAGGTGGATGATCTCTGCTCCTGCAACGGACCGGGCCACCTCGCTCTTAGTCGCCGATCGCCCCTCAATTCTGACCGCACCGGGAAAGACCTCGCAAAACTCCTCCACTTCCCTTCGGACCCAAGGGATATCGGGAGCATCGACACCGACGACGACATTCGCCGCGTCGCCTCGGGCTCCGTCCTGTTTTTGGCAGAGATCAAGATAAATGGACGCGCTCGGAGCATATACGAACTCAAGGTCCTCGATAAGGAAACCGCTGCCGTCATGCAACGCGTGAAACGGGATGTGAAACAGGTCCTGGTACGGGACGGCGACAATCCTTTGCGAACTGGCAAGAAATGGTTCGAGCGGTTCAAAGTACCTGCGGTAAAGCGTCTCAAGGGTGCCTTTCACATTCGAAAAGTTCATTCGGACATCTTCAAGTCTTGTCGGAACCGCCGCTTGTCGAAACCGGTAAACATCGTCACGAAGCCGATCCACGGGCCCGAGTTCGACGATCTCTCGAATACCTTCCCGCCCGACAACGAACGCTATAAGGCCATCGCCCGCCGCCGCGTATTCGACCAAAGCTGTGCCGGCCGCTAGCCTTTCGCTAAGTGCGGCGATCAAGTTTTCGTCGATCGCCCGCTCGCTCCGCTGCCGCAGAACGGCCGCCGAGATCCGAAGGTGAAGTTCGTCGATCTCGTGTTCTAGTCTCCCGATTCGAGCCCAGAGCCTTTGCTGGTCCACCTGATCGGGCTCCGTCTTCGACGAAACTCTATAATGCAGGAGCGCCAACTCCTCTCGTTTCCTGGCCAGCGGGTCAAAGGCTTGAGACCCCTCCGCAGCACTTTCGTGCATTGCCTCAAACAAGGTCCGCGACCTCGCCCGCTCCGAATGCAGCAACGCCGATTCGCGGGCCTGCGGGGTGCTTTTGAGCAGATTCAACTTGATCAGGTCCTGGAACGGCCGAATCTTGTCTGTGAAGAACCCCAACCTAAACTCTTCGCCGGCCAACGGCTTCCTAAGTGTCTCTATGAGCTCGATGGCCCGCACCAGGTGTTCTTCGCTTTTGTCGAGGGTTTCGAGCCGAAGATAGGCGTTGCCGATCGCCGAATGGGCGTCAAGCTCGAGCCGCTTTAAGCTACGCTGCTGCGCCGCCGAAAGTGCCCGGTTGAGCGGTTCGAGCGCCGCGGAAAACTCGCCCCTTGCGACCGCGAGGCCGCCCGCAGCAAGCTCGACCTGGGCTAGCCGGACCGCTGAACCCGAATCGGCAAAATGATCGTGTGCCTTATCAAGTGCCTCGGCCGCAAGCTGCAGATCCCCGACATCGAGAAGTAGCCGGAACCTCAGCAGATGAGCATACCCCTTTAGCACCGAGCTATCGCTCATCTCGGCCGCAACTACCAACTCGCTCAATGGTTTAGCGGCCGCTTCCTTTTGACCGGATTGGAGCAGTGAGAACGCGTAATGGCTCAACGAACTACATAGCTCCTGGTGCATTCCCTTCGAGCGGAAGATCGGGATCAGTCGTTCGAGTATCCCGCTGCCTTCTTTGAAGAGGTTGAGCTCAATGAACGATTCGGCGATCTCAAGCTCGGAAACCGCAGTTTGAAGCGGAAGGTCTAGAGTTTCATATCGCTGAAGTGAACTCTCAAAGAGGTATGCGGCACGATCAAGGCTTCCGCGAATAACGTTGAGCCGTCCGAGATTTGATTCGATCTCTGCGATCAAAACTCCCTGATCTGAGGCTTTGGCGAAAGCAAGAGCATCCTCGTAGATCAGCTCGGCCTCATCAAGGCGTGCCTGATGGGCTATCGCATTTGCGAGTGAGTTTGATATCTGCACGAATTTGGTCGGTTCCTCGGCACGGTCGAACCGTGTCAGAGCTGACCGAAAATATGCTTCTGCTTCCGAATATCGGTCACGACGGTGGAGGATATTACCAAGGTTGTGTTCGATCTTTGCGGCAGAGAACCTGGCGTCGTGATCGAGAAAGACCCTAAGTGCCGCACTACCGATGACAAGAGCCTTTTCCTCTTCACCCGAGAGAGCAAGAGGATAGACCATGGCGACGGCAACCTCAGATGCCTCCATCTCGGCTCCGTTCAATGCAAACTGCTTGCGTGAGTTTCCGAGATCACGGATCGCGGCAGTGAAATCCCCCTGCACGATCCATTTAAGCCCGGAAACCCAATGATGGACTGCTCGTATGGCGAAGTGCGTACTCACAGCTGCCATTTCGGCGAGTACGCCTTCCATCTTTGCAAATCCGATCGGATCGGTCGTCCATACTCCATAACACAACAGGCGCAACTCAAAGGCCAAGCGAACCAATTCTGTTTCGCTTAGCCTCTTTAGTAACTCAGATCTTTCGGTACCGGGAAGGCCGAGAAGTTCCTCGGCGGCCACCGGCTTGTCTGTCATGACTTCAATCCTATCAGGTCAGGTCGATATCGAAAGTGATCTCGCGGTCCTCGAATACTATCCGCAAATGGGCCGTGCCCTTTTTTACCTCGTCAAGAGCGAATGCCCCGTCCGAGGCCGTTGCTTCTTTTTTCTCGCTATCCGATTGCGAAAGAACGGCAGAAACCGGCTGAGTAACGCCGAGCACGGCCACGCGGAGGCTGACCATTTCCGGCCCCGCCTCCGAAACCGTTACGTCGATCGACTCCTCATCGGTATTGAATCGCAATAAACGGCCTGCTGTTGGTCCGCCCGAACGAACCGACATCATCGGGATCGGCCGCTCGAATATCAGCCGACCGAGTATTCCCTTCCGCGGCAGGAGATCAGGCTGCATTGGCGAAACGGGCTCGTTGATCAGATCCAGAACCCTTGCGGAAAGGTGCGTTGGGACCGAGGGCAATTCCCCGTGCCGAAGTGCTCCGACGGCCTGCTTGACAGAGCGGACAAGCCGGCGGCAGGGCCGGCAGGCCTCATAATGCTCCGCCGCGGCCCGTAATTCCTGCGGGACGGGACCGCCTTCAGCCATGAGAAGGGCCTGCTCTTCGGACAAGTGTGGTGTTGTTTGCTCTGTGCTCATTTTCCTGAGTTCTCAAATGCCAACCGATTAACAGAGACGAAACCCGACGTAGAAAATACACCTAATTCAAAAGCTTGGTGATCTTGGCTATGCACCGGGCGCGCGTCGGGCCGATGCTGCCCTCACTGATGCCGAGATCTTCGGCTATTTCCGCATATGACGGTGCAGGATCACGAAAGAAAAGCATCGTGATCAGCATTCGGCACCTCTCGTCCAGGTTCTCAACCGCACCGCGAACTCTATTTTGCTGCTCGATCTGTTCAAGAACTGCATCGGGCAAAAGTCTTGTATCTGCGATCGAATCTTCGATCCCGAATTCACCGTCCTCATTCTCGTTACCGGCCTTTGGGAGGCGCTTGCCGAGCCGGATGACCCTGAGCATTTCCCGCTTTGTTGTCGTGACAAGCCAGGCCTTCAGATTTTCCGGCGAGGTTAGCTTGCCCAGATTCCGGTGAAGAATGAGGAAAACCTGTTGAAAGATATCCGCAGCCGCATCCTCATCAAATCCGGCACGGATCGGAATGGCATAAATGAGCCGTTCGTACCGACGCACGAGGATCTCCCAAGCCACCTCGTCCCGCTCGGCACACCGCGCTACAAGTTCTTTGTCGTCGATCTTGTGATCGGAATTTGACGTCGGAGTCATTCGTTGGTCTGCAACGTATGCTCCGGAACCGCCTATGCGAAAGATAGTCTGTGGCTGCGGCCGGAACATTTGCCGTCTTCGAGGTTTACACGTGCTGGATTCAAATTCAAGTCTCGTGGCCTCCATCGATGCTAGCGGAAAAGAGTGCTTCGGCGATCAAGAGGTCGTCCGGTGTTGTTATTTTGATGTTTCGTTGGCTGCCTGAGACGGAAAGCACCTTTGTTCCGGACTCTTCGACCAAAAAGCATTCGTCGGTAACAGCCTCACCGAGCGTGGCGTTGTCGTAAGCGTCTTTCAGCACGTCGTAGCGAAAGGCCTGCGGCGTGAGTGCTCGCCGGAGTTCGCGCCGGTCGAGCGTCCCGACCACGTAGGCACCATCAACCACCTTTACTGTGTCCGTCATCTGAGCGGTGAGGCATGCCGCTCCATATTCAGCGGCGGCTCGAAGCGTCCTTTCGATCTCGTCCTCGGAAACAAGCGGTCGGACGCCGTCGTGGACTGCCACGATCTCCGTCCCGCTCGGCACGGCGTTCAACCCGGCCGCAACCGACTCCGACCGCGTCTCGCCGCCGGCGACGACCGCCCGAAGCTTCGTCAGGCGTTCCTTTGCTAAGACCGCTTCCGTCTCCGCAAGATAATCTGCAGAAGAAACGACGACGATCGCATCGATCACCGGCGATGATTCAAATATCAACACAGTCCTTGCGATGATCGGCTTGCCGGCAAGCTCCAAAAATTGTTTCGGCCGGTCAGCCCCAAAACGGGAACCCGAACCGGCCGCAACTATGATTGCTGTGTTCATTCGAGGAGAAGTTCGCTGCTATTTAACTTGCTCGATTATGGTCGATTGGCGAAGGTCGCGGGTCGCCCGCTTGAACCCGAGCGAGCGCGAATCGTGGATCGCCACACTGTCGCCGCCTTGCTCTTCCTTCTCTTCCCAAAGCCGTCCGAAGATCATCTTGCCTGCGGTGGTCTGGAGCACACTCGTGACCGCGATGTCTGCCGTCTTTCCGATCAGCTTGCGGGCATTGTCGATAACGACCATCGTGCCGTCGTCAAGGTATGCGACGCCCTGGTTATATTCTTTGCCTTCCTTGAGCACAAATACCCGCATTGCCTCACCCGGAAGCACGACCGGTTTCAAGGCGTTCGCAAGCTCATTGATGTTCAGCACCGCGACGCCGCGAAGCTGTGCGACCTTGTTCAAATTAAAGTCGTTGGTAACGATGATCGCGTCAAGGCTTTTGGCGAGTTCGATCAGCTTGAGATCGACCTCTTTGACCGACGGGAAATCGGTTTCGATGATCTGAACATCGAGCTTCGTATTGCTCCGCAACCGCTGGAGCATATCAAGCCCGCGGCGGCCGCGTTGCCGCTTCGAGGAATCGGCAGAATCGGCAACTTGCTGAAGCTCGGTAAGAATGAAATTCGGTATAACAAGGCTCCCGCCAAGAAAGCCTGTCTCCGCAATGTCTGCGATGCGCCCGTCGATGATCACCGAGGTGTCCAGGACACGAAAATCGTGCTGCGGCGTCTTGTCGGCAAAGATGCCGCCTAAAGCCGAAAGATCGATGAAGTCGCCCTTTGCCGCACCGACCATCAGCCCGACGTATCCCATGAAGAAAGCAAGCGAGATGGTCAAAAAGGTCTGCATTTCGGCAGGCACGGCCTCGACCTTCTGAAAAGCGATCAGAATGCCGATGAGAAACGCTCCAATGATGCCAAGGATCGAACCGATGGCAGCACCGATCAACGTCTTGAGCGAGGCCTGCCGAACGCGGATCTCAAATGCGATGATGAGCAACCCGATAACTGCTCCCAGGCCAGCTGAAGCGACCTTCCGGGTGGTGAAATCGAGATCTCCTAACCAAGTGGTAAAAGCGAGCGGGTTCAGGAGGAAACCGACTACCGCAAGCAGGCCGATGAAGGCAAGTCTAATGATCAAAACATCCAGTTTCATCGCTAAAAGTCTATCACGAATACGGAAACAATGTTAAAGAACTCTTAAGTGGAGATTCACCTAATTTTGATGGTTTCGCCGCGGATGGCCTTCGACTCGCCGGAAAGCAGGAAGAGGACCACCCTGGCGATGTCATCAGCAGCGGCGGTTTCGTCCGCGACCGCAATCGAATTCACCTGAAAATGGCCTGGAAGTTCGCTGCGAAATCGCATTGTCGCGGCCTCTACGGCCGGAATGTCACCCTGCTCCGCAAGCCGAAAAACATTGACTATCCGCGGCTTTGGCCTCGGCGTCATCAGCTCCGCCACCGAGTCGATCATCGTCTGCGTGGCGGCGATGCCCTGCCCATCGTATCCGAACAAATTCACCAAAAGGTCCAATCTCTCAAACTTACCTTGAACTCCAACTGAAAGTGATGTCGCACCTGCCGGCGATGAGGCATCTGCATTCACCGCGGCCGCGAGCGTTCCAAGCTCGAGCAGGTCGTCAAGGCCGCCGGAGCCGCTTCCGTCGGGGTCACCGACGATGACATAACTTCCCTGAAGAGCGAGTTGAAGAGCCGCAGCTCGTCCGACCGGGTCATTCCCGTTGGTAATAAGTGAGACCTTTTCTGCAAAGGCGTGGATGGATGTGACGTTCACGTTTACAGGATAGCTGATTTCAGCAGGCGATCTGAACTTTCCGGCGTATGAATCCATCACAGCTTCTGATACGATTCCTTTTGCGTGGAAAGCCGACAAACCGAAATCTTTCTTGTGAAAGGCCTTTGGCTGGCCGTCTTCACGTCGGTTCTCTCATTTGCGGTCGTCGCTTCGCCCTATTTCACGCTTGATTCAGGCCGCATACTTCTCGGCGGCTCGGCATACGGCACTCCGGATTATCAGACATACATCGACTTCGACATCTCGGGCCGAAGCACGAATCCGAACCGGCAGCTTACATTTTCGGCGAATCTGCCGTTCAGCGTTTACCTCGACCATCCCGTTCAGCCGCAGGGCGATTTCGTTTACACGGTCGTGATGCCTTACAATCCGAACCAGTTGAGCATCAATGGCGAGCCTCGTTACCCGGTTTGGTTCAACGAAAGTGTATGGACCATCCGCTCTTCGGCCGTTACCCCGGAAGCGACCGGAACTTCGCCCGCGGTGACGACGATCACCTCGCCGTTCTCGATGACGGGCACGACCAGAGCTTACGGAGCCTATCCACTCGCGCTTCGGACCCGCGGAAGCGGAACGGCCACGATCCGGTTTGAAAAGATCGAAGGTCGTTACTTTTTCCGGGAGGCCGAGTACACTTTCGAGGGCCCGCGACTGCTTGACCGCAAGGATAATGGCAAAGTCCCCTTCAACGATCTTCGTTTGTCAGAACTGCGGTGAGACCGCTCGCAAATGGCTTGGCCAATGCCCCGGCTGCCGCGAATGGAACACGCTCGTTGAAGAGCGCGTCCGGACGGCGGCCGCGGCGAGTAGAAGCTTCACCGGCCGGGCTGCGGGCTCGGCTCCGGTTGCCTACCCAAGCATTGAATCGCAGGATGATGCACGCACTACCTCGGGCATTGCTGAATTCGACCGTGTCCTTGGGGGCGGTATTGTCGCCGGCTCGCTTGTCCTGATCGGTGGAACGCCGGGCATCGGAAAATCGACCATCGCGCTTCAGATCGCCGACCGGATGACCGCCGGAGGCGAACGCGTTCTTTACGTTTCCGGCGAGGAAAGCGAGCGGCAGATCAAGCTCCGCGGTGAACGGCTCGGCATCTCGGCCGAAGATCTTTTCGTTCTTCCCGAAACGAATCTCGAAGCACTCCTCGCCCAAACGGCCGAGCTCCGTCCCGCACTGGTTATCATCGATTCGATCCAGACCATTTTCAGCGAACGTGTTGAATCGGCACCGGGCAGCGTTTCGCAGGTCCGCGAGGTCGCCGGCCAGTTGATGCTCTTCGCCAAGAGCACCGGCACCCCGATGTTCATCACCGGCCATGTCACAAAGGACGGCTCCATCGCCGGTCCGAAGACGCTCGAACATATCGTTGACACGGTGCTTTATTTTGAGGGCGACCGTCACCACAACCACCGCATCATCCGTGCGACCAAGAACCGCTTCGGGGCGGCGAATGAGATCGGCGTTTTCGAGATGACCGGAACCGGGCTCGTCGCTGTTGCCAACCCATCGGAGCTGTTCCTGCAGGAACGTCCCGCCGGAGCAAGCGGCTCGGTCGTCACTGTCGCAATGGAAGGCACAAGGCCGATGCTGGTCGAGATTCAGTCGCTCGTCAGCGGGACGAAGTTTGGCACGGCACGTCGAATGACCCAGGGCTTTGACCAGAACCGAGCTTCACTCCTGATCGCCGTTATGGAAAAGCGGCTGGGGATGCAGATCTCCGGTGACGACGTGTTCATAAACATCGCCGGCGGGATCGAGATCGACGAACCCGCGGCCGACCTCGGCGTTGTCGCCGCCATCGCGTCGAGTTTCCGCAATCTTGAAGTTCCGCCCGAAACTGCCGTTTTTGGTGAGGTCGGGCTGACCGGCGAAATTCGCGGCGTTCTGCAGGCACAGGCACGTGCCCGCGAGGCGCAGACGCTCGGGTTCAAGAAACTCATCCTGCCCGAATCGAACCGAAAGGGCCTTGAAAAACTTCTCGGCATTCGTGTTGTCGGAGTCCGGACACTTGAGGACGCGATCGCCGAACTCTTTTGAAGCAATTTGTCCGAACTCTCCGGCTAAACGCGTCGTAGATGGTAGTTCCGATATTGATCCCGGAGTTGCCATCTTATGAAAACCAAAATGTTCCTTCTCAGCGTTTTTGCACTGTTCATCTGCACCACATCCTTCAGTGCCCAGACAGAAGCGAACGCCGCCAAGGCACTGATCGACCGGATGACCACCGCTCAGGCAGCCTACGACCCGAAGACGCTCGACGCGATCTTTACTTCGGACTTCATCGAGATCTCGCCGGCTGGTGAATTCGACCCGCGAGCGAAGGTCCTCGATTTTTACAAACCGGAAAATGCGGCAAAAGCCGTCAGCATCAGCGTCACTGTTGATGAAGATATTCGTTCCGCCCGCTTCTATGGCGATACCTCCGTAGTAATCGCCGAACTTACCTTCAATATGAGCCGTAACGGCACTGCCATGCCTGCCCGGAAGATGATGCTGACCGCCGTCCTTCGGAAAGAGAAAAAGGAATGGAAGATCGCATCTGCGCAGTACACGGCTGTTCGGCCGCCTGCCCCTGCGGCAAAACCGCAATAAATTGAGTTACAATGCCGTCAGATGAAAAGGACGGTTTTTGAAGAAGGCGATGAGGGCGTTCGGCTGATCGTAAAGCGACGCGGCAAGGCCGTGCACGCCCCGCCAGCCGCTCCGGCACGCCAACCCATTCACGTGCTATACGGCGGAGCGGACCGCTTTACCGCCGAGACAACGGCAAAGCTCGGGAAGATCGCACTTACAACGCTCGACACCTATTGCCGGAACTTTGCCGAGTTTGCCGATGCGATGCAGCTGCCGGGCTCGGGCTCGCTGCCGACGCTCGGCGGTGCCGCGACCAAGCTTGCCCGCTCGATCAGGAACGAACCAGAGCGTGCAAAGGCCGAAGACCCGGCGGCCTGGCACGCCTTCACTGTCTTTCAGAAGGTGCGGGCAAAGCTGAAGAGCGAGCCGATCGAAGATTTTCGGATCGATTTTGAGGACGGTTACGGCTTCCGCCCCGATGAAGAAGAGGATGCCGACGCCGAGCGGACCGCCCGCGAACTCGCCGTTTCCTTTCTTAAGAAAAAGGCTACCAACGGTTGCGGCTTTCGTGTTAAGTCATTCGCGCCCGCGACTCATTTGCGAGCAGTAAAGACGCTCGATATTTTTCTCTCGGCCTTTACCGCCGAGACCAACGGCCGCATCCCGCCGGGCTTTGTCGTCACGCTTCCGAAGGTCGCCGACCGCTCCGAGGTAAAGGAGATCTGTTCGCGGCTCAAGAAATTTGAAAAGAAACATAACATTGCCCCCGGATCGATCGGCCTTGAGCTGCTTATCGAGACCCCGGAAGCTGTTATCGACAAAAAGGGTTCGGTAGCCATCCGCGGCATCGTCGAAGCGGCTAAGGGCCGCTGCACCTCGGTCCATTTCGGTGCTTACGATTTCACCTCGTCGCTCGGCATCGCCGCCGCCGATCAGGATATTGCCCATCCGGCATGCGACATGGCCCGCCAGTTGACGTTGATTTCGCTTGCGCCGCTTGGCGTTCGGCTTTCTGATTCGGTCACTACCGAAATGCCGATACCGCCGCACCGGGGCGAACCGCTCGATCCGATGATGGAGAGCGAAAATCGCAGAGCGGTCTTCGGCGCGTGGCGGCGGCATTTCCGCAACGTCCGCCGCTCGATGTCGCAGGGCTTTTTTCAAAGCTGGGACCTGCATCCGAATCAGCTTCCGGCCCGCTACGCAGCGGTCTTTCATTTTTTTCTTGAATCGTTTGACGAGAACGCCCGGCGGCTTCGCCGGTTCGCGGAAATGTCCACCAGGGCGACACTCACCGGAAACGCCTTTGACGACGCGGCATCGGTCCGCGGGCTCCTGAATTTCTTTTCGCGGGGAATTTCTTGCGGGGCGTTTAGCGAGGCTGAGGCCGAGGCGGCGACCGGAGTTTCGGCCGAAGCCATCCGTTCGCTCGATGTTTCCGCACTCGGCGGTGCGAGCGGAGATTAGCCGACCTCAAGCGTCATCGCGTCGTCGAGCATCGCCTCGCGGCGTTCGCGGCGGTCGGTGATCCGCGGGCTCGGGTCGTCCTTGATGAACTCCGGCGGCTCCGCAAATGGATCGGGAAACTCGGGAAGCCCTTCAAGCATCATCTGGTTCTCGATGATCGCCGAGATCAGTTCCTGTTCAAAGTCGGTCGCCTCAATGAATCTTACGCCTATCCCCGTGTTCTCAAATCTATAGATGGCCTTGCACTTGAGCGGCAGCTTGTTGCGGTTCGGCAGCTGTATTTCGAGCCGAAACTCGTCGCCGGGATAAAGATACTCTTCCCAGTCCGTAAAGCACCCTCCGATGCTTATCTGCTGCAGATAGGTTTGCCGCCGCTCCCCGTGTTTAGAAACCAACACCGCCGGAATATCCAGCGAGAAACGCATGTGTCTTCTTTGATTTATCGACATTTTCTGAGGTGGAAAAGAAAGGTTCGCAGGAGCAAGTCGCCTCTTTGATTGTATCGGGAAAGCAGGCGTCTTGGCAAGATTTTTGTTGATCACGAAACCGACGCCGCCCGTCCGATATTAAACTCCGCATAGGAACAAATTCAGCTTCAAACGCAAAAAAGCGGCACGACGGCCGCTTTCTTTCTTGTCTTTACAGCAAACTAGCTGACAGCGGCCTCGGACTTGCCGCAATGCTTTTCGAAAGCTTCGACGAGTGCCTGGGCAATGACCTGCGGCGGACGGCCTTCGAGGTCGCGTCGCTCGAACATCTCAACAAGCTGTCCGTTCTTCAGGAACCCGATCGAGGGCGACGACGGGGCATAACCGGTGAAGTATTCGCGTGCCGTCTCGGTCGCGTCGATATCGGCGCCGGCGAAAACCGTGATCGCCCGGTCCGGATGAGCCTCGCTTGCCTGCAGTGCCATCGCGATGCCCGGCCGAACGCCGCCGGCCGCGCAGCCGCAGACCGAATTTACGACGACCATCAAGGTGCCATCGGTCTTCTCTACGGCCTCAGCGACCGCCTCGCTCGTCTTCGTCTCTTCAATGCCGAGATTGGCAAGTTCGGCTCGCATACCGTGGATCATTATTTCGGGATAAGGCATTATCTTTGCTCCTTTGGTTCAGAATATTTAAGTGCTTTGGCCGGGACGTTCAATCCTGACCTTTTTGTAAAGTATCGGAAATGGCGGCCTGCGAGTCAAGCCCGAGCCTCCCGTTTGCCCATTCCCCGCGCATCCAATAGTATTGTTGCTTGGGCCGGGCCGCTCCCGCTCAACCCTTTGCCAATGGCGATCGAAACCGAGAAAAAATACCGGCTGGATAAACCCGCAATGGTCGCCATGGCGGATAAACTCCGCGAACTCGGCGCCCGATTCGTCAGCGAGAGGTTCGAGCAGAACTTCATGTACCGCAACGGCATCCCGGACGAGACCAACGCCGTTCTCCGCATTCGCAAGATCGGCGAAACGACGTTTCTCACCTACAAAGAACGCATCCGCAACGAATCCGAATTCAAGACCAAGATCGAGCACGAAACGCTTGTCTCCGATGCCGAAGAGATGGAATTCATCGTCGCCAAGCTCGGCTACAAGTTGGTCGTCGTTTACGAAAAGCACCGGAAGACGTTTCACCTCGGCGAGTGTGAGGTCGTGCTTGATGAGCTTCCGTTTGGTCAGTATATGGAGATCGAAGGCGAGCCGGATGAGATCCTAAAGGTCGAGAAAATGCTCGGTGCGGAGGCGTTTCAGTCCGAGAGCCGTGGGTATTCGCGGCTTACGGCAAAGTTCGGCAAAGAAGAGGACGGCGTAAAGACAGCCCGCTTTGAACGAGCCCACACGGCCTAGAAACTCAGGTCCTCACCAACGAATTCCGCCTGCGAATCGACCCGTTCCGAGTTTCCTTGTGCAACCTTTTTGTAAGTGCCGTCGGGCCTGAGCACACGGGCGTTGACGTTGTCGCGAAGATAGACATCAAGGAAGCGGTCGCGCATGTAGTCGCGGATCTCTTCATCGAGGATCGGAATGACGACCTCGACCCTGCGGTCAAGATTTCGCTGCATCCAGTCTGCACTCCCGAAATAAACCTCGTCCGCACCGGCGTTCTTAAAGTAAAAAACGCGGCTGTGCTCGAGGAACCGCCCGACGATGGACCGCACGCGAATGTTCTCCGAAAGCCCCGGAACGCCCGGGCGGAGCGAACAAATGCCGCGAATTATCAGATCGACCTCAACTCCCGCGTTCGAAGCCTCGTAAAGAGCGTCTATCAGATCCTCGTCCGTCAGGCTGTTTGCCTTCATTATGATGCGGGCTTCCTTTCCGGCTAGCTTGTTCGCCGTTTCCCTGTGGACGAGGTCCGAAAGCTTCTCACGAAGGTTAAGCGGAGCGACGAGCATTCGGCGATACGTATCCTGCTGCGAATAACCCGTTAGGAAGTTGAATAGATACGTCGCATCGGCACCGATCTCCTCATCGGCGGTTATCAGGCCGAGGTCCGTGTAGAGCTTTGCCGTAAAGGGATTGTAGTTTCCTGTCGCGACATGGACGTAACGCGCCAGCTTGTCGCGTTCGCGGCGGACAACGAGCAGCACCTTCGAATGCGTTTTGAGGGCATTGATGCCGTAAACCACGTGAACGCCTTCGTTCTCAAGCCTTCGTGCCCATTCGATATTGTTCTCTTCATCAAAGCGTGCTTTCAGCTCGACGACCGCCGTCACCTGCTTGCCCAGTTGGCTCGCCCGGATAAGCGAGCGTACGATCGGCGAGTCCTTTCCCGTTCGGTAAAGACAGATCTTGATCGCCTGCACATTCGGGTCTTCGGCCGCTTCAGCAAGGAAGTCCGTTACGGCCGTGAACGAGGTGAACGGGTGATGGAGCAGAATATCCTGCTTTTTGACGGCATCAAATACACTCTTCTTGTCGTGCAGCACTGCCGGATGCACGGGATGGAACGGCCGGTCCTTGAGCGACGGCCGCGGCAGCGAATAAAGCTGCATCAGGTCCGGAATATCAACGAACCCGTCAATCTTGTAAACATCCTGATCATTTAGCCCGATGCCCTCGGTCAGCACCTTCAGCATACGGTCCGGCATCGCCGAGGAGACCTCGAGCCTTACCGGAAAGCGAAAGCGCCGCCGCTGAAGTTCGTGTTCCAGCGTTCGCATCAGGTCGCCGGCCTCGTCCTCGCGAATCTCGATGTCGGCATCGCGCGTAACACGGAAAAGAAAGCCTTCGCCGGTCTTCATATTCGGAAAAAGCTCTCGGGCATTAGCCGAGATAACTTCTTCAATGAGAGTGAACCGGCCTTTCTTTTCACTGATCGGAATCAGCCGCGGGACGCTTGGCGGGATCTTGATGCGGGCAAACCGCTTCTGACGGAAAAGATGCCTCAGGTTCTTCTGCGTAAGCTGCCGGTCGGGTTCGATGAAAATGCCGATATTCAGGCTGAGGTTCGAAATGTACGGAAAAGGATGGCTCGAATCGACCGACTGCGGTGTCAGGATCGGGAAGAGATTCTCGCGAAAATACTTGTCGAGCTTTCGCCGCTCTTTGATCGGCAGCGACTTGTAAGGCTCGATCGTAATACCCGCGGCCGCGAGTTCGGGCAACACGGACTGTTGAAGACACGCGACCTGCTTCTTGAGCATCGGGCGAAGCCTCCGGCCGATCTCTGAGAGCTGGTCGGCCGGCATCATCCCATCCGGCGAAGGATCTACAATCCCTTCCTCGAGCTGTTCCTTCAGGCCCGAGACTCGGATCATGAAAAACTCATCGAGGTTCGTCGAGAAGATAGAAAGGAACTTAAGCCGTTCGAGCAAAGGCTGATCCTCGTTAAGAGCCTCGTCGAGCACACGGCGATTGAACTCAAGCCAGCTCAACTCGCGGTTAAAGAGACGCGGTTCATCGGCCGGGGCCGTTTCGGTTTTCGGTTTCGGCCTGGCGGTCGGTTTCGGCTTTGTCAGGGTTCGTTTTCGCAAACGCGTGTTAGCGGGGCGTTCCATAAGCGTAATTTCTTATTATAGACCGCCGCGACGACTTGTGATGTTAATTCGATGTTACAGAGTTGTTACGTGCGAGACAAGGTTCAGGGTTTTATCGAGACCGGAGTTCCGACCGGAATTGCGTCAAAAAGTGCCTGCATTTCGTTATTCTTTAGAGCAATGCAGCCTTCGGTCCAGTCGCTTTTGTCGCCGCCGCCATGAATGTAGATCTCACCGCCGAGCTTGGTCTTTTGAGGTGGCATTCGCTTTTCACCATTGGCATCGATGATGGCTCGGTGCTCCTCTTCCGAGATCAAGCACTCAGCAAAGCCGCGTTCGGCATCTTCGCGAGACGGATAACTAATTCCGAGCGAAAGGAAGAATCGGCTTTCGGGATTCTTGGTGAAGACGTAAAAGTCGCCCTCGATCGCTTTGTCGCCATCGGGAGCGAACCCGAGCCCGATGGAAAACTCGGCGACGACGCTATCGCCGTCAAAGACCGCGAGCCTTCGCTTTGCCTTTTCGATCACGATCCGCGGTTCGGCCATCGGCGGGAGTTGTAACTCATCTTGACGCATTAACATCATTTTACCGCCCGGACCGCATCCGCCTTTTTGCGAAATTCGTCGGCGATTTCGCTCTCCCTTTGCCGCTCCCAAAAGGCGGCGAGCTTCTCGTACCGCTCGGCCGGGTCGTAATTCATTGCCCAGGCGAGCTTTGCCATGCACTCCGGGCAGTTATCGACCGGCCGTCGATCCGTTTCGAGCAAGTGATTTGTCCCCGACATCAGGCATTCGTATTTAGTGCAATGCCGCATCGAAAACATATGCCCGGTCTCGTGCATTGCGATCTTGAGCGTACGAAACAACAGCCGGTCCCTCGGATTGTCAGCCTCAAGAATGATGTCGTCCATCCGATAGAGCGACCAAACGCCGACCCGCCTTTCGAGCGATGCCTGGCCAAAAACGAAAGACCATGTGTCGCCGGGATAAAGGTCATAGTTCGTGAACGCGATCAATGCCGCCGCATCATCTTTGAGCATCTTCGGCAAAACATCATCGAGAAAATACTGTGTCCTTATCTGGTCACGCTCCGGATGGCCTGCCTTCCGTTTGAGATCTGCGGGAACTTTGCCGAGCCCGCGGTCGGCCAAAAGCTTGACCGGCAAGCTATAAAAAGCCCGCATATATTCGGCGGTCAGCCGTATCGCCTTTCGCTGCTCGCCGGTGAACCGGCCGATCGGCTGAATGTAGATCGTGCGGCGTTGGTCGGTCGGCAACGTCGGGCCGGAGGCGATGTATTGCTCGAAGGTCTCGCCGGGTTCGCGTTGAGATTCAAGCCAATCGCCCTGTTGGATCTTCATCGGCTTAAAGAACCCCGTTACCGCATCGCGTTGCCGCTTCAACTGCTCGGTCCGGGCGTCCGCCTGCGGCTCGGACGTAGCATCGTCGGGCTGCATGTCTTGCTTTGCGCATGAAGCAAGCAATGCGGCCGCGGCCATTAATATTATGGCTTGGAATGTGGAAGCCCTCTTCATAGTTCAACTGCGTTCGGTGATCGTTACCCGCCGCGGCCCTTCGCCGCTGCCTTCGATCGACACTTCAAACACCCGCGACGGGAACCTATAGCCGCCGAGCCGCTCGGCCCATTCGATCATGACGACGGCATTTTCCTGCTCTACTATCTCATCAAGCCCGACTCCGAACGCCGCGTCGCTGCCCTCATCGATCCGCCAGAGGTCGATATGGTAAACGTCAAGATCATCGGTTCGATAAGGGTTAACAAGAGTGAAGCTCGGGCTCGTTACCTCATCGGTATCGAAATCCAGGGCACTCAGCACGCCCTTTGTAAAAAGCGTCTTTCCCGCTCCGAGCCCGCCGTGGAACAAAACGGCATCACCGCCGCGAAGCCGCCGGCCAAACTCCTCGCCAAGCTCAAAGGTCGCCTCCGGCGTTGGGCAATCGTGGGTTTCCATCATTCGATCGGGAGCCCTATCTGCGAGAACCATGATGCTTTGTCCCAATAGCCGTGCTGCTCGATGATCTTGCCGTCGCGGAAACGAAAGAAGCCGCAGCCGCGAATCTCGAAGCTTCGCCCGGTCGGCTGATGGCCCCCGAACTCGCCCGTCCAGGTACCGCCGCCGACCCACTCCCATGCGGCCCGGTCGCCGTCACCAATAAGGTTTTCAACACGCGACCACGCATCCGGAAATGCCGCAAAGAACGCGTCGTTCCCGGCCTTGATCGCCGCCTTCCCTACGTCCGGCTCGCCGATCGCCACCTGCAGGTTCACCGCGTCATCGGCGTAGCACTCCGCAACGGCATCGCCGTCGCACCGCTGAAAGGCCTCGATCCAATTTTGCAAAAGTTCCTTTGATTCCATCGTTTTTCGTACCAGCTATTAGCTTTAAGCCATTAGCTTTAAGCCAGACATTCAGGCTAAAAGCTTACGGCTTAAGGCTTACGGCTTGACTCTAACCTTTCTCCAACTCTGCAAAGACCTCAGTTAGACACTCGCGGACGTCCGAGGCCGTCATCACGCGTTTGCCGAACTTCTTCTCCGCGATGTCACCGGCCATACCGGCGATGTAAACCGCGGCGACGACCGTTTCGAATATGTCGATGTCCATCCTCGCTGCTTGCGCGATAAAACCGGCAAGAATGCCGGCAAGCGTATCGCCGTTGCCCGCTTTACCAAGGCCGGAATTTCCTGTCGGGTTTACGACAACTCGGCCGTCGGGATGGCCGATCAACACTCTTTCGCCCTTGAGCACGAGAATGACGTCATGCGTCTGTGCGAACTCGCGTACCGCCGAAACTCGATCCTTTATCGCGTCCCGATCATCGGTCCCAAGCAGCCGCAAAAACTCACCGTCATGCGGCGTCAGGATAAGTGGAGCGCGGACACTCTTGTCCGCATCCCGCTTCGGTATTCCTACGGACGGGTTAAGGAACCACAGCGCTCCCGCATCAACGATCACCGGCGTGGTTCGCTCTTCGACCAGCTTTCGGACGAAGCTTTCGATCGCCTTGTTGTTGGCGTCGAGGCCGCAGCCGACCGTGATGGCATCAGCGTTCTTAAGTTCGGAGTCGTCCGCCGTTGGGTCGAGCGTTCGCAGTATGACCTCCGGCAGAATTCGGCTTGCGATCTCTGTCTTCGCATCTGCCGGACAAGCAAGCGTCACGAGTCCAACACCGGAGCGCATAGCCGCATTTGCCGCCAGAACCGCCGCTCCGGAATAATTCTCCGAACCGGCTATCAGCAAAGCATGTCCGCGTTTGTTCTTATACGAATCTGACGAAAACCCAGTGCGTTCAAGCCATGTCGCCGCATCTTCCCTTTCGGCCAAATAAAGCTGCGACGGCTGTTCGTCGATCAACTCCTGCGGCGAGCCGATATTGGCAATGATCAACTCACCGTTAAATCTGGAAGTCGAAGGCAGGACATTCCCGGGCTTCGGGGCAGTAAGCGTTACCGTAACGTCTGACTCAATCGATTTCGCCAAATCCTGACCAACATCCGCTGAAATTCCTGAGGGAATATCAACTGAAACCAAGAGAGGCTTTTTTCCCGCACAATCCATTTTACTTGCCGACCCGTTGTATATATCGATGATCGATGAGAAGAACGGTTTAATATCTCCAGCGAAGCCTGAACCAAAAATCCCGTCGACCACGGCATCATACTCATCGATTTGACCTGGGCTGATCAATTCATTCCATGTCTCAAGGTCATCACACTCTTCGAGTCTAACTTCCCCGAATGAAGGGAAGAAAAAGGAATTGAAGAATATGGATTTCGGGTCAGGCTTACGATCGGCATAACGGCCGTTGGCTAGCCGGTGAGCGATCTCGAAATTGATCTTTGCGTCGCCCGAAAGTACTTCTAGCCGCGCAAGGAGGATTAGTTCAGACCTCGCTCCATTCACAGCCAGTATCCTCGCCAATGCCGCACCATCGCCGCCGTTGTTGCCTTTGCCGCAGAGGATAAGTATCCGCTTCCCCTTTACCGAGCCGCCGAGTTTTTCGGTGATGACGCGGGCGACGGCGTGGGCGGCGTTTTCCATCAGGATGATGGACGGGATGCCGTAGCGTTCAGTGGTCAGGCGATCGACCTCGCGCATTTCCGCCGCTGTGAGAACCTTCTGCATCAACGATAATTTAGCACAGGTCGACTTGCCGAAATAGACTTAGCCGCCCGCCGCCGTGAGGTGGAACAAAGCGCAAAAAAGCCGCGCCCGGTCCGGCGCGGCCAATTCACCCTATATCTATTAAAATTGCGTAAAGCTCTCCTAACCCCAGTGAACCGCCTTTTGCTTGCCACTGTGCTCTACGACCGTTGTTATCCGTTCATTAATTAAAAAGTCACATTCGCCCTGAGATTCCAAAAAAGCGGAAAAGCTCGGATCATTCAAGTAAAAAACTGATTCCTTCGGCAAAAAGCTCCGGTGTCGGCCGCACATGAGCGCCGGGTGTTCGCTCATATCTGAACGCCACACCGCTTTGGCCAAGAGCCTTGAGCGTCGCATTCAGCCCGCTAAGCCGGTCCGCTCTTTCATCGGTGCCCATCACAAAATACAGTTTCCTTTCGCTGCTTTTTAGCTTTGCGATGCTGCCTTTCTCCGACCAACTTGTGCGGGTGCCGCCTAGAATAGCTCCCGAAAAAACCTCCGGGTACCGCTGTACCAAGGCCCAACCAATATCGCCGCCCATCGAAAAGCCGAAAATTATCACACGAGAAGTATCCGCCACGCCCTGTCTTTTCAATCGCTCCAGATCGGCCAAGATCCGATTTTCATATCGATAGGTCGCAGCCTCGAACCCCTGCGACGACCAATCCTTCTCCGTTGCGGGCTCAGGGGTGATGATCGATATAAATGGCGGCAACTCGCTAAAGACCTCTTGATAGAGGTCGTAATACATCGACGCCTCGGCCCCGGTTGCGGGTAAAAACACAACTACCGGATACTTTTTCGCACGCGTCGCATTTCGCGGAAATTCGATCCGGCTCGGTTCGCCTAGCTCCGCCTGAAACCCAGCGGCTACGCTGATCACCCGCGGATAAACGGCAGGAGCTTTCGGTCTAGTTCGATCAGCAGCCGGCCGCCTCTGCGCAAATGCCGTTCCCACCGTCATCGGCACGAAGCAGAAACAAAGTAATGCGAGGAAAAAGTACTTCATTTTCATCAACCAGCAATTAAAATGTTAAGAATGAGGTTAAAGCTTGTTCGCCCTTGCCTTCTACCAAGGCTGGATCAAATATGGTGGTCCCGGCTGGATTCGAACCAGCGGCCTTCCGCTTAGGAGGCAAACAGACGGCTGTTGCAGGACGTTTCATTCGATCATCAATATACTTCACTTTACTCAATAAATAAAGCACTTTGGGTTTGTTTTCAATACACTTCGTGTCACAATATTTCAGAAGCTTTCACGTGCCCAGGTTGTAAATATAGGTGGTAACAGAGTGGAAAACACATCGAAGTTCAAGATCATCTCTAAGTCGGTTTTCAAACGCAAGCCGCGAATGGTAACAGTACGCGAGAAACAGTACAAGATCTCCGGTTCGTGGATCTACCGAATCAAGTATGTGGCTCCGCGTCTTGGCAAGGGCATGACCGGCGGACAGGTAACCAGCCAAGAGAAGGGCGGGTTCGCTACAAAGAAGGAGGCTCAGGCAGCCTTGAAGGCAGAAATCAAACAACTCGAATCGTCGAAAGGAAAATCGGTCGAATCGAAGGGACAAGATTTCAATTGGCTGGTTGAACAAGCCGAAAATGAATTTCTCTTCCCGGCGGTTTATATCAAGCACAGCACCGACGGGCGTGTGTTAGATGGCGGTTACAAATCGTACGCCTCTGTTCGCAGCCAGGTTCGCACCCTACAGACGTACTTTGGCCGAGTGCCTCTTGAGGACATAGATCTCAGTGCGGTTCTGATGTTTAAGCGAAAGCGCATGACCGGACCGACTGCGAAAGGCAGCAAGCCGAAAATCAGCACGGTCAATCGCGATCTAGCGTGCCTCCGCATGCTACTAGAATGGGGCAGCAAAAAAGGTTGGTGCTCGAATCCGTTCGCCGATGCCTTGAAAACCGGCTACAAGGGCGGCCCGATAATCAACACGGATGCCGAAGAGCGGCGTAAGAACTTTGTGTTCAGCGAATCGGACGAGGAACGGATACTTGCTGCGTGCGTAGGCACATTTGAACGCGAATATGTTCGAACGCGTAAGGGGAAGACCGAAACGATCAAGGCATCGTATACGGTAAACCATTTGATGCTGAGAGCATTCATAATCGTGGCATTGGACACCGGCATACGTCGGGGCGAGCTGACACACGTTCGATGGCAAGACATTGACCCGAGCACGCATTCGGTTCGCATTCGTGCTGGCTTTGCCAAGGACGGCGAAGAAAGGCGAACGATCATTACGTCTCGCGGACTTGAAGCACTCGAATCGATAAAGGACATTGCCCCGGCTGGCGGCCCATTCTCTCAGATCGGTGACATTAAGCGGAGCTGGGGCACGGTGCGAAAGACCGCCGGCTGCCCCGAGCTCACATTCCACGATCTTCGAGGAACTTTCGCCTCAAGACTAGTCGCCGCGGGGGTGCCGATGCCGATCGTGCGCGAGCTGATGGGTCACGGCGCTGGCAATACGACCGAACGGCACTATATCGGCCTTGATGATGCTACGCTGCTGGACACGGTTAAGCGAATTGAGGCATGGCGGCGCCGGTACCAGATTCCGGGAACGATCGGCGATACGGTCACACTTTCGGCGGCGGTAAACTAATTGACGCAAACGAAGTGCGTCGGGATTCGGTTAGGAACCTACGGCCTTTGGGGATCCAATAGAAAATAGGAATTCGATCGTGAAAAAGAAAAAGGTCTATAAGGCTCACGATAGGGCTGAACCGATCGGGATACGACATCATTCTGATAGTTGACGATTAAAACGTTCCAACTAACTTCTCATTTATGTTTCGAGGCCTTACGATACGAATCGAGTGTAGCGGTGCCGGACGGCGGAACGAGCCGGCGGCGGTGTAGATCTCGGCAGACGTCGAGTCGTCCGCACGGTGGACTAGCTATCCGTCGGACAATGCGATCCTGACCCAGGGTCGGCTCGATTTATTCAAGGAAACGAAAACGAGAATTCATATGGGGACCGAAAACTCGACAAAACTCCACCCAGTAGATGAAGCATTCAAGATTTTAGAGCAAGGTTGCCACGACGGTTCGCGGCACAACGTGTTGCCTCGCTGTTATGAATTTCTCGAACAAAATGTTCAGGATCGATTCGGCATAGGGGTCGACATCGAAGACCGTGAGCAATACTACCTGATTCTAGCGGGCCGGTTCGATAGGTTCCTACGGAAAATTGATTCTCGATTAGCCAATCCTAGGTTGACAGACACTCCCGATATGTTAGCTCGATTGAAACAAGCTAGCGAGGTGGTGCACGACTACTCCTCAGAGTTTTTTGGAACTTTCTTGGAAATTCAAGCTTTGGAAATCCTTGATCCGGAAACCGATGGGCCTAGTCTAGTTATGTACTATTCACAGAAGGTTCGTTATTTTCGTCTTATTGGGAATGACTTGCTTGCGGAGCTTGCTGAGTCGCAAAAACAATATCATCAAACGTGTGTTGACGAAGAAATCGCCTACATTGAACAGCGGCGAGTTCTTGGGAGCCAGAAGCAAACGGATCTTTCGGGTGAGCCAAACGTGTCGCGCTTGCCCCCTTTGTTGAGAATTCTAACGGATCCTGAAACAACACATGCACAGATCGGCTTGCTAATCGAAGAACTACTGCCTGGATTTAGTCACTCGAGCCTTTCATCGCAAGCTCAGAAAAGCAAGTTTCTCGCCGCGTTAACTGGAAAGAAAGCTGAAACCTTCCGGTCGAAATGGAACGATACATTTGGAGAAGCGAGATTAGGTTCTCGAAGACATAGAACGCTCGATGGTCCGGCGATACGCGCCTTCACGGAGGAGATAGAAACATACCTGAAGGAGAAAAAGTTACTGTAACACCACGTAGAACAGGGTCAGGACTTAGATATATTGGCTGCAAAGGGGGGAAATCCTCCGGCGGCCCTTTTTATTTTTGGAAACGAAATTTATGGAAAAGACAACAACGAACGTAAAGTTACGGACGCGGAAAGAGACGGCCAAATACCTTGGCATTTCTGAGGTCACGCTTTGGCGGCAGTATCGAGATGGCAAGATCGCCTACAGGCGTTTCTGCGGCAAGATCATGTTCGCGGACGAGGACATCGCCGAATTCATCGAGCGATCGAAGCGACCGGCACTTGCCGCATAGCATTAGAGGCCGCTCGGCAAAAGCGGCCTCTAAACGAAAATCATCTCGGGCGAGATGCGATAACTATGTTTACAGACTACCGCACAAAGAAACTTTTATCAACAACCAATTTCCCGCAAGGAACAGGTGCGACGGCGGACTTCGGCCCGCCGCCTCCCGTGGAGATGTTCGATCTTGTGCGGGAGCCGCAAGTCTATCCCGACTGCGGCGGTGTCTATGACAGGCTGCTGAGCTTTCTCGAAGATCGGCGACTTTTCGACGTTCGGACCGGTGCCGAATTCTCGGGGCTGAGTATCGAGGCACGGCAACGGATCGCAGCCGAGCTAGGTATCCCGCTTCACGAATTCGCACGGCAAGACGCGGCGACCATCCGGCTACTTGATGAAGGGCATCCGCGATGGATCGGGCAGCGATGGGTGCCGAGCGTTCTTTACAACGTCCTGAAAAAGAACGGGCAAGAGGACCTGATTTGGCGGCATCGCATCGTGGCGGTGCCGGGATGGCTCTTTAACGCTCTTATCTGCGAAGAGCTTGTCCGAATGTTCGGGCGGGCTGAGGTTTTGCGAGCGCCGGGCTTCTTTGATCGGGCGGAATACGACGAACACGGCGGCTACATTGGCCGCTCGGTGCGAATCGACCTTGAACCGCATCTCGCAAAGCAGGGCTTCATGCGGCCCGTATTCAATAACCGAATACTGACCGGCTTCATGGTGTATCGGCGGCCTTCGGATGATCGGCCTTTCAGGCTTCGCACCAGGACCGAAGATCATTCACGCTTCGGCACCCGTTCAAACTTCCAGAATCGGGAGGTGCGGGCGTATGCATGATCGTTCCATAGGAACGAAGGCGGTCGAATATCCGATTGAGCGGCATCTCGCGACAGAATTCGCTCGGGTTAGTTCGTTTAATTCGTTTAATTCGTGCCTTCCAGACGACGCGTATCACGGCCTTGCCGGTGAGATTGTTCATATGATCGAGCCGCACACCGAAGCCGATAACGCCGCTTTGCTTGTCCAATTCCTTTCAGGATTCGGGAATCTGATTAACCGAACTGCGTTCTTCAGGATCGGAGCGGACTTCCATTACTGCAAGTTATTTGCGGTACTCGTCGGTGATACGTCGACCGGGCGGAAAGGAACGTCTTGGAGCGAGATCAGGCGGTTGCTCGTAAGAAGTGATATATCGTTCGATGAGGCTATCCAGGACGGGTTATCAAGTGGAGAGGGGCTTATCTATCACGTTCGGGATGCAGAGGTTAGGAGAACCCGCGTTCGCGGAAAGGACAACAACCTTGACGAAGGGGAAGAGATAATTGGCGGTGCCGAAGAAAAGCGGGCCTTTATTGTCGAACCTGAGTTCGCAAGGGTTTTGAGTGCGATCTCTCGCGAATCGAACACTCTTTCTTCCGTCATCCGGCAAGCATGGGATACGGACCGGCTTTCGATCAAGACGAAGAACCCAATTAAGGCAACTGAAGCTCACATTTCAGTGATCGGCCATATCACTAAAACCGAGTTGTTGAACGCGTTGAAGCAGACTGAAGCGTTCAACGGTTTTGCTAATCGCTTTCTTTGGGTTGTTACGAAGAGGTCGAAACTGCTTCCAGACGGCGGCAATCTATCGGAAAGCGAGATCAACGAAGCGGTAATGAAGATCAGAGGTGCTATTGACTTTGCCCGCTCTGTTAAGTCGATGCATCGAGACGAAGATGCTCGGGCGTATTGGCACCAAATTTATGGCCCGCTTTCCGAAGGGCATCCGGGCATTTTCGGTGCAGTAACCTCACGCGGCCCGGCTCAGGTAACAAGGCTGTCATGCATCTATGCTCTCTTAGACCATTCGGACACTATCCGCCTTGAACATCTTCAGGCCGCTTATGGGCTTTGGCAATACTGCGAAGAATCCGCACGTTATGTTTTCGGCGATTCGCAAGGCGATAACGTGAGTGATCGGGTGCTGCATGCGATCAACAGCACGCCGAGCGGATTAACCGCAACGGAGATTTCGAACATACTCGGGCGGAATGTTAGCTCTCAGACCTTGAGCATCAAACTGACCACCTTGCAGGCTCAAGGACTTATCCGGCCCGTGATCGAGAAGCGAGAGGGTGAACCCGGAAGGCCACCGACACGCTATTTCTCTACGCAGCACGAACTAACGAACTAAACGAAAAAAACGAATTAATGGCAAAACCGAATCAGGATCAGTTTACGACGGCACTACCGCAGACCAGGCCGACCGTGGTATCTGAGTAAGATGCGAGAAACACGGATGAGGAAATAGATACGGCCGACGCAGTTCCAAACCGTCTCGCAATCCTGGGAAGATGGGTAGAAGACCGAATCAAATCGGCGGATAGTTTAGAAAAGGAGGCCAATTTCCGAGTTACAGATGTTACAGATCGAAGAAAAAAACGATGAACCGCGTGCCGAAGTGAGCCGAGTAGGTGAGAAATCGGATACACGGATGCGTTTCCTTGAAGCCTTCGAGCGAACCTGCGGCAATGTGAGTGCGAGTTGCGAATACGCCGGAATATCGCGCCAAACATACTATCGCTGGATCAAGAGCCTGACGCCCGTGAACATTCGGTTCAGAGAACGATTGAAGCTGATTCGCGCAAATGATCGCTTAGTGGATCTTGCAGAGTCTAGGCTAATGCAAAAAGTCGCCGATGGGGACATAGCCGCGATAATTTTTACGCTAAAGACGAAGGGCAGAGATCGAGGTTGGAATCAAAGAGATGGGCTAGCTTTCGATAGGGAGCACACGGACAGGAGGAACGTGATAAAAAGTGGGGCCGAGGCGTTTATGCTTTGGCTTACAGAATATCCAAAAACATCAAGTCAAGAGCGGGAAGTAATGCTTAATGCGTTTGCCGACCGGCTGAAAATCAGTGTCGATGAGCTTGCGTCTGAGGTCGGATTTCACTTGCGCAAAGATTGAGAAATGACACGAGAATAGAAACCGGGCGACGGACATTTCATTTGCTGCTCGGACGGGACATATGATGAGCTAGCTGCATTGTTGAAGAGGAAATATTGACAGAGTAGCCGAGAATGATGTTATGATTCGCTCCTATTGATTTGTTGTCCAGTCTGACAGGCGACTTTACTAGTTCTCCCCTGCAGACATTCGCTCCCGCTCACCCATATTAATCGGCGGGATTTCCCTTGGCGTTCCCGAGCCGTACTCCTCTCTACGCTCAAAATCTGGAGGATTAGAATGTTTAGAGCAATTTCCCTTTCCCTTTTCATTTTCTTCGCGGCCACGCTCGCTCATACACAGGACGCGAATGATACCCAACCGACCCCATTGCCGACTGCGGCCCCTAGTTCAACGCCTGAAATAATCCGACAACCGTTTGGGTCGGTGTTCACAAGACCGGCACCTAGCAAAAACGGAGTGCTTGTTGTAATCACATTTCGGCCGAACGTTGATCCCGCCACGGTAAAGATTGAAAGCGCAAGAGGACAGTTGATACCGCTGAATCAGGCAGCGGGTAAAGCACTTGACACATCTGTTGCTGCCTCTTTGACTAGTGCGAAGCCATGTCCAGCGAATACCGGGGCGTTATGCATATCCGTGCCATTCGGCGACCCGGGAGATGGTTCGTTCTGGTTACCGAAAAATTGGAAGTCGTTTGACCTAACCCTCGACTACCAGCATCAGGGTAAATCCGACTCGTTGCCTGCCTTCCGTGTGAATAGCGAGACCACGACAATTCCGGTAAAAGTAGATCGCAAACGACTTACATGGCTTGGAGGAACGGCACGAGGCGATGATTCCGCGGAGGTCGTATTGCGGTCCGAGTTTGACGTGCGAGTCGCAGCCCGAATTCGAAAAGATGGCAGAATCATTGCCGAAGGGACCGCTCTTCTCGAAAAGGGACAAGATACAGCATTTGTTCTGAGGCAGAACGACAACACATCGATAGGGCCGGACGAACAATATGATTTTGAACTCGCGAGGATTGAACCCGACCTCCCGGTAGAGTTTTCACTCGACGAGCCACATCGAACTTGGCAGTCACCCAGTCAGAAATCTTCAATTTTCGAAGTTAAGAACTTGGGAGAGCTGCGGGAGCTCAACGTAGTTGACCGAAACCAGAGGACGATTAAAGTGAACCTTAGCTCTGTAGCGAAAAGGCTTGAGGCCAGGTACAACGATGACTCAAAGGCCACCGAGTGCGAAGCAGATGAGATTGTAATCGGACAATACCATTGTCCAATTAAGCACGAAGTTCTAAACAATGGTCGATTGAACCGGCTATATCTTTCCGGGACAAGCATTGACGACCGAGACTTGAAGAATCGAAGTCCTTTCGCTTTCAGCTATGATACGAGCTTCCGGTTGGTTGGCGGGATAAGAATGACCGAAACCAACGGAGATCTGACGATCATTGTTAAGTTAGACAAGAAGCCGAACCCTCTTGGGGTCGGCCTTACAATTCAACCTATGATTGTGGACGATTCACAAGGCTTAGTTCCTCAAGGTGGCCGGATTAACATTGAACCATCAAATTGTCCGAACGAGGAATGTAGGTTTGTGATCAATAGACCGGGCGACATCAATCAGCTAATTTCTGGGTTTGTCGAGAATCCGAAGATCAGAAGGGCACTTCTTGTCTCCGTGGTTGTCGGTCCAAGAACGCGGAATGGAATGGACTTTACGGCGCCACCGATTGGCCAGATCACCTTTGACACAAATAGCGCGAATGCCAGGCTTGTTGCTCAGTTGAAAACGCCTGCGATTGAAGCTGAGATACGGCAATATGTCGAGCGAACTCGTTTTGATACTCCGCCTGAGAAGCTTTTTTCTGATGTGAAGAGCATCCTGAAGCTATCCGGCGACCCAACCGATAAAGAGACCGAAGCGATCAACTTTATCGTGAATACGATTCAGAGTAAGCCGGGCAAGAAGGACAAGGTATGGTCGATTGTCCGTTTCATTGGCCAAACTGCATTGGCGTATTTTGGTGTGCCGATTAAACTTCCATCCACACCATAAGCGCTTGTACGAATGCGAGCGTGCGAAAATGCATGCTCGCATTTGTTTTCATCAAACCGTGTTTCGAGAAATTTGGAATTTGACGACGCTTGAACCTGAAAAACGATCGAGAATGTGAACATACCCGTTGCAGGATTGTCTTGATTTTTCACTTTCGATAAAAAAGTTATTGACTTGGGTTCTTTGTCCGTGGTAGGTTCTTCGACAAGCTTTTTTCGTTTTTCTGGCCGTGCCTTGGTGCGGCGCCGTCCGGAGAGATACCGGGCATTTAGCTGGGTTATCCCGCATTTTCAGCTAGATGGCTTTACGCTTCTTCCCATTCGCGAGATTCCAAGAAGGTTCTTCCACGGAGATGCCTGGCTCGAAGAGCGTTTGGGTTAGCGAGACGTATTTTGGCGAGCGAGCCGACTGGTATCTATCGACTCGAATATCCTCAACCGAAACACAGCAAGACGAGACAGCAAAGAGTTTGAACGAAAGAATTGAAGCCGGCCGGTAATTGGCGTTACCGACCGGCTTTCTTGGTTCATAGAACGGGACCCGAGGGTTCCGTAGTATGCCCCCAGACAAGCGCATACTACACCCAGAAGTCCCCAAAAATCAATATTCGACCGCCAATGGGCGGCCGAGCTGGCCTTGAATAGAGGCTCGCATCGGCTGTCCGCAGGAGAGAGGTTCACCTGATGTCAAAAGCAAAGAGTTCGAAGCGGGCACGGCAGATAGCAGGCGATGGCCCGGCCATGGAAACTGCAGCGACCGTTGCGGCCACTGCATCGGCGGGGCGGACAAGCTCCCTCGTTGCCTATTTCCGTGGGCGGCTGTGGCTGGTCGCGGTGATGTTGCTGCTCGTGGCCGGGGTTGCCGGAGCCACGCTCAAGTACATGGAAGAGGACGCACGGCGGCAAAACGCAATGAAGCCGCGTGATCGCTCGCTGCTCTCGGCGATCAATCCCTATGTGACGAGCCCGAGCCCGACGCCGACCCCACAGCTCTCGAAGGAGTACATCTACGCCGGCTCGCGGCTGCTTGCGGTGGAGGATGCCAACGCCAATGCCGCACCTCCGGCCGATCTCGCCGTCTGGCGGCCCTCGACCGGCGTCTGGTGGGTGCTTGGCGGGCCGGGTTCGCAGCAGACCTCGTTCCAATGGGGCGGGAGCGGCGACGTGCCCGTGCCCGGCGACTTTGACGGCGATGGCAAGACGGACTTCTCGATCTTCCGGCCCTCGACCGGCGAATGGTGGATCTACCGTTCATCCGACAACAGCTCGACGACCTTGGCATTCGGCCAAAATGGAGACCTGCCCGCGGTTGGCGACTACGACGGCGACGGCCGCTCGGATGCCGCACTTTTCCGAGGGACGAACGGCACCTGGTACATCACCCGGAGCTCGGACAACACGAACTATCAGGTCCAGTTCGGGCTCTCGAGCGACGTTCCCGCACCGGGCGACTTTGACGGCGACGGCAAGGCCGACATAGCCGTCTATCGCACCTCGAACACGAACTTTTACACCTACCGCAGCTCAGACCTGACGGTCGAAAGTACCAACATCAACTCGACCGGCACACCCGTCCCCGCCGACTTCGACGGCGACGGCAAGGCAAACTACGCCGTCCGGAACGGAGCCGATTGGGTGATCATGAACGCCGCCGGGACCTCGACCACCACTACCGCCTGGCAGCAGTCCGGCGACACCGCCGTCCACAACGACTACGACGGCGACGGCAAGGTGGACATCGCCGTCTGGCGCGACTCGAACGGCAACTGGTACATCCGGAAATCCTCCGACCTCAGCACGCGAACAGAGCAATGGGGCGTCTCGGGAGATATACCAGTTCCGGCCTTTTACCGGCGGTAGCGTCCGATCGTTTACGACCAATTCGTAGGTCAGTTTGTTTTTTAGGAACTATTTTGAGGATCCAAAGCCATGACTCGAAGAATATCGATGTTTCAAACCAAGAAATTCAAGTTTGCACATGCGTTTGCGGCATTCTGCCTTATTTTCGTCGTTCAATCCATCGCCCAGGAGCGACGTCCCGACAGGGGCCTTCAGGCCGGAAATAGCTACGCGATCTCGGACATCGAAACGGTCAATCTACAGAACGGGAACATGGTCCTTAATATCCCTTTGGCATCTCTGCCAGCGGGAAAGGGTTCTTCGCCTGGCTACACTGTGAGCCTGAAGTACAACAGCAAGCTTTGGGATTCGCGACAGGAACGGCGTGAAGATGGAATTCCGGACGAAACGGGCAACACCAAGTACATGCGTGAGCTACTCCAAGCGAGCAGTGTTGGTGGATGGCACCTCGATACAGGGCAATACACCCTCGAGGTCGTGAGCCGGCTAAATCTTGAGGAACAGGTCCTGTGTGTCCCCGGAAATGATTACGAAATTGCGAAAAACGGCCATATCTTTAAGCTCGAGATGCGGTTGCCCGATGGAAGTGTGAAGGAATTTCGGCCGTTAGGTAGCGGTATCGAGTTCTCGGATATATTTGGTGACGGTTATTTTTCGATCGATCCTAATGGTGTTCGACATGTGCCTGGCTTGACGGTACCACCGGGCAGTTCAAATGCTTCCTGCAATTATACGCTCCAGACGATCGTGACCACGGGGATGCATTATTACACCAATGACGGATCCGGTCTTCGGCTATTTATCCCTCCGGGACAGAGCATTGGTGCAGGGATCACCACGGGCAAGAAATGGACTCTCTATTATCCGGATGGCCGAATCATCGAGAACGCTCCGGCAGATGATCCCACGACGTCTCACCGCATAACTGACCGCAACGGAAATCGGATCTACGTACGCGGAAGCACCATTGAGAATGACGCGGGACATAAGATCGAGGTAAATGGTGATGCGAATGGAGACATTCACATTGATCAGAAAGGGGTAGCAGGGGCACTTGTACGAACGACCATCCAGTGGCGATCCAACTACGTTTACAGAAATTACAAGGCTAGTTCGGACCTAAACGCTAACCCCGATCACCGGTATGAAGATCTTTTCGAGGGCATGACGGTCGTCGAGAAAGTGATCCTTCCAAATCAGGCAGGTTCGCGAGAGTTCAATTTTGATTACAACGGCTCGCCGACTCAGCCGACGTCAGGTAACTACACTCAGGGATGGGGCGAGTTGAAGTCCATCGAGCTTCCATCCGAGGCTGAGGCCCTATATGACTTTCATCTGGATATAAATCCTGCGGTTCTTGGAGCCTTTGACGTGCTCAACAATACGATCGCGAAACGCACACTGCGATACGCAGAAGAATATGACGGCAACGCTCCGCTGGTTACAGAGGAAACAGATTATTCGATCGTTTCAGTTGCCGGGGTGGGAAGTGTCTCCTTGCCTGACGGTTCAGGTACGGTCGAATACTCCGACTTTTCGGGGTCATTTAAGGGCTATGCCTTTCGTGTTATGAGTTCGAACGGCACTATCTCAGAGAAGATCTGGGCGGAGAACGCGGCGCCATTGCTCGGAGCGAGCGGAGGGCAGGCGATCAACGCTTATGTAAAGGCCGAGATCTCAACTATCCCGGATGCCAGCGGCAACCCTGCATTTAGTGCGATAAAGGAATTCGACTACGACAAGAATGGGAACGTCCTCGAAGTTCGTGAATATGACTGGGTACCTTATTCGTCGATAACTCGAACCGGCACCGGCAATGCACTGAAAGTGACAGCTTTGCCGTCGGAGCGAACCCTGCTGCGGAAGACCGTAAACTCATACTACTATCCGACACCGATCGCGACCGACACGACGACCGATAGTCCGAACCACTATTCAAACCCAAGTTCGCCAGCACTGCTCAACCTGATCAAGTCAACTGAAGTGCGGGATGCGAACGACACGGTTGTCTCGAGAAGCGAGTTTATTTATGACGGTGTGACCACTGCTCCGGCCAACGGGAATCTGACATCGACGCGGGTATGGGATAACACCAAAGGTGCGCTTGCGAGCCCTGACGCGGACGGCTTTCGGCTCAACGGAGGAAACTCGGTCTCAACTGCCGCGGTTTATGATCAGTACGGGAATGTTACGCAGACGACCGATGCAAACAACACGGTTACGCAGATCACGTATGGAGATGTGGCAGGGCCGAATGGGAATGTGACCGGGCTTTACCCGACGCAGACTGTTGCGGCACATGGGACGCCGCTCGCTAGGACCTCGACTGCGGTGTATGACTTCTACACGGGCCTGCCGACCTCCTCGACGGACGTCGATAACGGCGTGACGAACGCAACCGAATACGATCCACTTGGGCGGCCGACGAAGGCGATAAGTGCCCTTGGCGTTAACGGTCTCGAATCCTGGACGCAGACCGAGTACAACGACGTAGCTCGCCGGGTCATCGTCCGTTCGGATCTCGAAACAAAAGGCGACGGCAAGACAGTCGCGGTGCAGCATTTCGATCAACTGGGAAGAGTGCGCCTTTCTCGGTCGATCGAGAACATCGCAACCGAAGACCCAACCAACGAACAGCACGGCATCAAGGTCCAGACGCGTTACAAGACGGTCAATGGATTCACTTATCAGCTAACGTCAAATCCCTTCCGTGCAAACTATTCAAACAACGAAACCGACCCGACGATGGGTTGGACATTGGCGACCGCCTGGAGCACCGGCCGCCGGTCGGAGGTCCAGACCTTCTCCGGTGGCGCCCTGCCCGTGGCATTCGGCGGCTCGAACCAAAACTCCACCGGCATCGTCCGCACCGACATCGACGCAAACACGACCGTAGTAACCGATCAGGCCGGCAAGCAACGCCGGTCGGTGACGAACGCACTTGGCCAATTGATCCGGGTCGATGAGCCGGACGCAAGCGGAGATCTGGGTACAATCGAGAGCCCCACCCAACCGACCCACTATTACTACAACACGCTTGGCAAGATGGTGCGGGTGAATCAGGGCGTGCAGAATCGGTATTTTATGCACGATTCGCTAGGGCGGCTTTTGCGTGTCCGCCAGCCGGAGCAAACTGTGAACACGCAGCTAAACACCTCAGGCAACCCGGACAACAATAGCTGGACGATCGGGTTCACGTATGACAACAACGGAAATCTCTTGACCTCGCGAGATGCGAACGATGTTGTCATAACCAGCACCTACGACGCTCTGAACCGAGTAACGCAGAGAAGTTACAACGACAATCCGCAGACCCCGACGGTCACATACACCTACGACGATCAAAATGTTCCGTTCTCAAAAGGCCGTCTCACAAAAGTCTTCTCAACGGTCTCGGAAACGCGATACACTGAATATGACGAAATGGGCAGGCTTGAAAAGAGCGAGCAGCGAACCGATGGCGAGGTTTATCCATCAGAGTATAAGTACAATCTGGCAGGAATGCTTGTCGAACAGAAGTATCCGAGCGGGCGGGTTGTAAAGAACATGCTTGATGCGAGCGGTGACATCTCGAACATAAGCAGCCGGGTTCACAACGGTCCGTTCAAAAACTACGCCTCGAACTTTGAATATACGGCGGGCGGCGTGATCAAACATTTGCAGATCGGCAATGGGCTTTGGGAAAGTGCGGTGATGAACAGCCGGAATCAGGTATTGGAACTCAAGATGGGCAATTCGCCGACGAATGGCGGGTTGATGCATCTAACCTACGAATACGGCGAGTTTGATACGGGCGGCAACGTCGATACGACGAAGAATGCCGGCAATATTGCCAAGCAGACCATTAATTTCACGGGGCTGGCGAACCCATTTGTCCAAACATACGAATATGATTCGCTAGACCGCATAACTCAGGCACAAGAAAAGGTCAATGGCGGTCAGACTTGGATACAAACATTCGGATACGATCGTTACGGCAATAGAACATCGCACTCGGAGACAGTTGGACTCGATGCAAAGGCGATCAATGAGGTGACGCTCCCGGCGGTTGATGTGAATACGAACAAGTTCTCGAACACAACCGATTATGAATTTGACGCAGTGGGCAATCTGGTGCGAGACATACAGGGGCGGCAGTTCACCTTCAACGGCGATAACAAGCAGGTTGAGGTCAGGAACAGTGCGAACCAGGTCATCGGCGAGTACAAATACGACGGGCTCGGGAAGAGGATCAAGAAAGAGACCGCGACGGAGTATGCTGTGTTCGTTTATGACGGGCTTGGGAAGTTGATCGGGGAGTACTCGGCGGATGGGTCGCCGGCCGCTCCGACCGTCAACTACACGGCGACGGACCCGCTCGGCAGTCCGCGGGTGCTGACGAACAAGCAGGGCGAGGTTGTTTCGCGGCGGGACTTTATGCCCTTTGGCGAGGAGATCGTGGCGATGGCGGAGACGCACCGGACGCCCGGCGACAGATACGGCGTCGGCGATGGCGTGCGGCAGAAATTCACCGGCTATGAACGCGACGAGGAAACGGGGCTCGACTTTGCCGAGGCCCGCTATTACTACAACAACCACGGCCGCTTTACCGCCGTCGATCCGCTCCTCGCCTCCGGCAAATCCGCCGACCCCCAAACCTTCAACCGCTACGCCTACACAATGAACCGCCCGCTGATCCTCACAGATCCAACCGGACTTCAAGCGGACACGGATTGCAAGGGAAATAAACCGTGCGGAAACATACCGAAACCTCCGAAACTTGATATTTGGGTCGTAGTCACGGATGAGTCCGGAAACAAAACTCGTCGAGACCTATCCAAAGCTGAGATGAAGATTGTTGACAAGCTGATAAAAGGCAATTGGCCTATCGTTTACAACACCGCCCTGAACGTTGCTACCCGAGACAACCAGCCGAATGCCGAAGTAACAGAAAGGACCCGTTCGAAGGAATCTTCAGCAACTGGAGCTGTTGATCTGTCGAAGCAACCGAGTGTCAATTTGGGCGGTAGTGAGACCACAGGAGTAAGTGAAACCGAAACGGCGGTTCCAAGTCTCCAAGACAACCTAGACGCAAACAAAAATTATCTCAACAATAATGCAATTGCGATTTCTGAGTTCAAGGACCAAGGCACAATATCTAATGGTGCCGAATTTGTCGGTATAATCAACGGCCAGCTCCGCAGTGCAGCAACGGCGTTGGTCAACGACGCATCTACTTCACCGCGACTCCCAGACAACCAATATATTAAAGATAAAGCTAATGACCAGATGAATCGTCCGCCGCGCGTCGGGCCATTCCCAGTCTATGATTCCATTCGCAAGCCCAGAAAACGATGAAGGAGTATTATGGTAGTATCCAAAATGTTAAAGATCAGCATTTCCGCTTTCATCTGCGTCATGTCCTTGATTGTCCTTTATTCGCAAATGAGTCAAGGTACGGATACCAATTCTCTCGATAAAGAGAGGACGGTTGTCACAGATACGGTTGAGTCCTTTTGGCAATTTACAGAGTCCGGGAAGTTAGCGAAAGCGACGGAATTAACTACTGATACCTTTAAGGAATTTACAATCAAGGTAAAGGGAGCGGATCCGGACGCAACTTGGCTGAAACGCCGAGGGTTTCGGCACAAGCAGATAGCTGTCAATAAAAAGAAATCTGATGATTTGTACGAAGTTAGAGTGAGGGTAGTAGATGATCGCCAGCGGGAGTATTGGCTTTTTCACGACGTTGTCAGAACTAATTCCGGAGACTGGAAAATACTGACGACCTCATTTTAGTGTTGCATCGGCTACGTAGAGCTATTTACTTTTTGTTCAACGCTTCGTAGGCTGCTGGACAGGTCCGACAAGAGGTCGTGGACCGTAACCGTCATATTCGATTGGGCTTTGGAGCGCACTCTCCTAGAGCAGTCCTACAATAGTGCGCTCTTGCGTTTCGACAACCGAATACACGTCTTTCGACATCTTAGGTCGTGTGAAGGGGCATAAGCAGACGACGGATGGGGTTGGTTATGAGACGGAGTATGCGTATAACCTTTCGGGGGCGATGGTGGAGCAGCGATACCCGAGCGGGCGGGTGGTGAAGAACGCGATTGACAACAACGGCGATCTCTCGATGGTGCAGAGTGCCCGGTGCATGGACGCCGCGGCGAGCACGGACGCCGACTGCACCGCACAAGCGGGCCTCTGGAACTACGCGAAGAACTTCACCTACAACCCCGCCGGTGCCGTTGCTTCTATGCAGCTCGGCAACGGCCGCTGGGAATCGACCGCGTTCAACTCACGCCTGCAACCGACGCAGATCGCACTCGGAGCGACCCCGAACGCCACGAACCTGCTCAAGCTCGATTACAGCTACGGCGAATGGAACGGGACGACGCTTGACGGGACAAAGAACAACGGAAACGTTGCCGGGCAGGTGATAACTGTAAAGCGGCCGGGGCAGAGCGATCTGGTCTTTGATCAGAAGTACGGCTATGACATGCTGAACCGTATCACTTCGGCGGAGGAGAAAACCGGAGCGACGGTGAACTGGAACCAGACCTATACTTTCGACCGATACGGGAATAGGAACTTCAACGAGAGCCTGACGACGACGCTGCCGAAGGGCTGTGTGGATGGCAGCACGGCGGTCGTTTGCGAGGCGGACAAGAAGATGCTCAATCCCGATCTAAACGCCTCGGACAACCGGATGGCAACGGGCCAGGGCTGGAGCTACGACGCTGCCGGAAATGTGATCGCCGACCCACAGGGCCGCTCGTTCGTCTACGACGCGGAGAACAAGCAGGTCGAGGTCGAGAACTCGCTCGAACAAAGCATCGGCAGCTATTGGTTTGACGGCGACGGCAAACGCATCAAGAAAGAAGGCCTAGCCCCCAACGGCCAACCCGAACTCACCGTCTTCGTTTACGACGCCGGCGGCACTTTGATCGGCGAATATTCGACCGCCATCGAGACCGCCGCCCCGAAGGTCCAATACCTAACCGCCGACCACCTCGGTAGCCCGCGGATAAACACCGACCAAAACGGCACAGTCACCTCCCGCACAGACTACCTGCCCTACGGCGAAGAGATCACCGCCCTCGGCGGCCGCTCGCCTAACGAAAACTACTCTCCCGACGACATCCGCAAGGGCTTCACCGGCTACGAATCCGACGCCGAAACTGGATTAGAATTTGCACAAGCTAGGATGTTTTCGACCAATTTAGGGAGATTTACCGGAAGCGATCCAATTAAGATTTCTACAGATAGACTATTTACTCCTCAAATGATCAATCTGTACGTTTATGCTGTAAATAACCCGATGAAATACATCGACCCATCGGGCGAAGAAAATATTCAGCTCGGCAGGGAAGAAGAAGATAGGTTGAGGGCTCAAATCGAAAGGCTTCAAGAATCACTCTCCACGACCGATGATCCGACAGTGTCGGACCAAATCGGAGCCTTACAGGCTCGGTTATCCTTTCTTCAAGAAGCAAACATCGTTGTTGGCGCTTGGCTGGATTCATTGAGAAGTACCGGACAGGATGGAGGGTTGCAGTTGTCAGATATTATGCTTTCTACAGACCCAGGAAATGATGTGACCGCATCGTTTCGAGCTAAATACGACGAGGAGGGAGTAAATTCGTTCATTGAGGCCGCGTCGCGCGGAGGCATTGAGGGGTCTGTCATGGACGGCAAAATATGGATTCCGATAAATTCAGAAACATACCAGCAGGCTAGTGGACGCGGTGATCCGAACAAGGAGACGTTTGACACTAATTTTCGCTACGGGGACATAACAAAAACCGAGATAAATGCTTATGCCGGAACACTTCTGAAACACGAGAACGACCATCGAGTACGGGACAGTTCCGATGAAGTCAGAGCATACCGTGCGCAATTGAAGTCTCACAAAAAATCGAGAAACTTTTACAGCACGAAAGGTCTATACAAGGCACGGAAAAGATGGCTAAAGGAACGAATAAAGATAGAAAAACGGGAGGCGAGGAGACCATGAGAGTCAGGCTGGTTTTTTCGGTTTTGTTGATTTTTATCTGCTCTACAACGGCGATGGCGCAGAATAACAACAGCGTAAAGATAACAGTTCTTTCTATAGAGAACATTCGTCCTCGTCAACTTCGCGATCTACCACCGGCGAATGTAAGACTGAATCTCCGCATCACAAATGGCGGGGAAAGAGATGTCTATGTTTTCGGCAGCAAGCAGGATAAAGAGTTTGACGTTTGGTATCATCTTTTGAGATACGATGAAGGTCAATCTAAATGGACCGTCCCGATTTTTGATTGGGAAAGTTTGCCACCCGATGAAAGGGTGCCGCTCCGTTTGAAAACGGGGGCCAGTTTTGATTTCATCTCCCTCACCTCAAAGGCGGACTCGAGAAAGCTGTTTAAGGTCGCAACATATTTCGGATACACCAAGTTAGATAAGCCGATTATGATCGAATCGGCAGAGTTCTATGTTGATGGTGTGAAAGATCCTTGATGGTTGTTCGCGATTTGCGGTCGACATATACAGAGGGCTGGTTAAAGCGGATTCTTTTGGGTTCTCGACGGAAACGTCTTTTGATATTTTTGGCCGTTCACGAGCGATCCGCAAAGGTGCTGGCAGCAGACTTATACGTTCGACCGCTACGGAAATAGGAACTTCGATGAGCCTAAAACCACAACTCTGCCGAAAGAGAGAACCGATCCGGCAACCCGGTCGTCTGCGAAGCGATACGGCCAATCGTTAATCCTTCGGCAAACGCGGGCGACAACCGCCTGAACGGCTATGTTTTCGACAATTCGGGGAACACAGTCCGCGACCCGCAGAGCCGGCGGTTTACGTATGACGGCGAGAACAAGCAGGTGATGGTAGAAACGCTCGACCTGAACGGCAACCCGGTCGCGACCCTTGGCGAGTACGAATACGACGGCGACGGCAAGCGGGTGAAGAAGCACGTGCCCTCGACCGGCGAGGTGACGGTGTTCGTCTATGACGCGGGCGGGAAGATGGTCGGTGAGTATTCAACGATCGTCGAAACCCAATCGCCAAAGGTCAGCTACACCACCGCCGACCACCTCGGCAGCCCGCGGATCCTTACAGACCAAAACGGCAACACCATCTCCCGCCGCGACTTCATGCCCTACGGCGAAGAGATCGCCCGCACGGCCTACGGCTCCGACTCCGTCCGCCAGAAATTCACGACCTACGAACGCGACAGCGAAACAAGCCTCGACTTTGCTCAGGCCCGATATTATGCAACTAGCATAGGACGGTTTAACTCTGCCGATGAGCCGTTTCTTGATCAATTTGAAGACAACCCGCAGTCTTGGAATCTTTACCTGTATGTTAGAAACAACCCACTTAACATGGTTGATCCCATGGGGACGAGCGCAGACTGCCCGCCCGGTTCGCCAGAAGGTTGTTACGAACGTGGCGGTAAGTATTACATCAAAGACCAGAACGGACTCGAATCAGAGATTACAAAAGATGGAGCAATCAGGTCCGAGGTTTCCGTCGCTAGTGGTGGTGAACTTGGTGAAATGCAGATACGTGGACCGCGAGGACCAAGAGGTCCGAGGGGGCCGCGCAGTCCCAACAGCCACAGCGGGCTCGGAGCCTTCGGGAAATGGTTAGAAGAAATCGCTCGTCGCTTGGGGATTTTGCCAAGAAATCCGCCTAGGCAAAGCACGCCGACACCTTCGAACAATGGACCGTATGGGCCTCCATCGCCTCACCCTGCTACTTCGATGCCGCAGTTTTCTCCATCGACGATCGCTGAAGCGGTTGAGAAGACGATGAAGCAGAAGGGGGCTCATCTTTTCCGAAATAAACTACACCCTAAGCCTCATCTGAATCAGCTTGCTCAACAAGTTGGAGGAGAACGACAGTTAGTTGAAAAGGTTCTTCAAAATATCAACGGGTCTTTGCCAGTCATTGGTAAATTTGAAGTACAAACCACTGTAAATGGCGTAAACTTAACTGTTCGTGGGTTCGTGAAGGATGGGATACCCGTAATAAACACTATGTTCTAGGATAATCGGACATTTATGAACGAGAAACTGATTAAAGAGTTGACCAGATTTGAACTGCATACTGACGCTAAATCCGCGTTGGAGCTGTTAGAGAGAGCCGCTGACGGGGAGAGGACTGTACGGGTCTGTCTTCGGGTGTTATTTGTGGTCTTGGACGCGCTTGTCGAAGGTCGGCCTAATGACTCAGAGGAAGAATTCTTGGCAAGACGATTCAGTGAATTGTTTCGTAATTCCTTCGCGAAATTCTCCCAAGATCCAGAGTTTCTTTGCTTTTGCGGGATGATGATTACGAAAGCTGAATGGTATTTCGATAAGGAGTTCGAGGATGGAGTTGCGATGATGGAACAAGCGATACGGCTCTCCCCGCAATCGATTTTGTACCGAGCCATGTACATTGTTTTTAGTGATCAGCGAGACGATTCCAACACGAATGCGAAAATAGAAACCCTTACCAAGTTTTTTGCCGTTTATCCCAACAAACTAGAAGAGTTCGGAATGTTAGGAGATTACGTGGTCGGGATTTTTGAAAGTGTTCTTGAAGTTGTTTCAAATGAAGAGTTTTTTGGCGCATAACGCCCGAGCATTGGATACAAGACGAAACGAGGGTGGTGTTTTAATTTCGAATCCAAGCGGCTCGATGATAGCGTTTTCATGTTTAAGTCGCGTGATGAGGATAAAATGGCGTCAGACTTGCAGTATTGCAGTTCTTGCCTAGATGTGGGGATCAACTAAGAACTTGTCTGATCAGATCTCGCGTTTCCTTATCGGCCTTTGTTCGCATTACAACCGAGTCATATCGGCGGCTAGCCGTTGACAGCGAACTGGATTTGATCAGGAGTACGGTTATGACACGCTGAACCGCATCACATCCGCGGAGGAGAAGACCGGGACGACGGTGAATTGGAACCAGACTTATACTTTCGACCGCTTCGGGAACCGAAACTTCAACGAGAGCCTGACGACGACATTACCGAAGGGTTGTGTGGACGGCAACACGATGGTCGTTTGCGAGGCGGACAAGAAGATGCTCAATCCCGATCTAAACTCGTCCGACAACCGGATTGCCTCGGGCCAGGGCTGGGCTTACGACCCGGCCGGAAATGTCATCGCCGACCCGCAAGGCCGCTCGTTCATCTACGCCGCGGAAAACAAGCAGGTCCCCGTCAGTGGTCAGTAGTCCGTATGCGTTTGAGGGCGGTGGCGAACCCGGCAAGCCGCCCGCGGATTGTACTGCGGACGAAGGTTGTAGATGATCATCCCTAGAAAACAGGAATCGGTGGGTTTCGAGGGCCAGGGCCGAAGACTATCGATCGAAAGTTCTCAGTCGCCTCGATTCAAGTAACTGCATTCCCGTGGCCCCGAGCTCTCGCTACCCCACAATAAGAAGGTACAGCAAAAGACTGCCAACGCCCGTGAGGCTAGACGCTTATACTGATCTTTTGAAGTTGCGCCATTCTTCGGCTTGCCAGTCATAGCTTTCCAGACCGTAGAAACGCTTCTTGTAGTCGTAGATCGTCGGCTTGTCGAAAGCATAGCCCAGGTGATAGAACTCGTTGCCTTGTTCGCGGGCATATTCGATCTCCTTCAGCATTGTGAAGATGCCGAGGCTTCGCCATTCGATCTCAGGGTCGAAAATGGCGTAATACCCGTATGATGTAGTGGCCCCCATTTCAAGAAAGCTCGCGGCAATGAGCTTGCCGTTTTCGAACACACAGAACTTCTTATTCCGTTCTCCCTGTGGCAGCACTACTTTCACCGGGGCATCGTCTCCGAGCCTGATCCGGTGACG
The DNA here is from genome assembly GCA_964526245.1 of uncultured Chloracidobacterium sp. Lineage (GTDB taxonomy): Bacteria > Acidobacteriota > Blastocatellia > Pyrinomonadales > Pyrinomonadaceae > OLB17. Next base: position 54,412 of record CAZGLZ010000003.1, read on the forward strand.
CTGAAATAACTCACATTGGTCACCAAGGTGGCTCAGGTTCAATGGTGAATTTTGGACCCCAAGGTCTGCATTGATTCTCAAGATCCTTTTCTGGCTCTTCGATAACCTGAAATCTTTCAGGCGAATTCGAAGGGGGATCGAACGGAACTCGTCGCTCCTGTTGTATCGCCAGAACGTTCGACCATAGTGATAGCATCCCTCCGACATATGTTTGTCAAAGCCAGTCGGAGTTGTCGGGTCCGGATAACGTTCATTGACGCGCGGTTCGGCAACGGGTTCCCGGACCTTTTCGGTTTCTTCCCGCGGGATCTCTTCGACGTGCGGAGGCGAAGGGCGAGCACCTTCGGGCGGTCGGGGCTCGAAGGTTCCGGGTTTGATGTATCTTTGCTCGAACTTTGCGTCGAGCCTTTCGCGAAGCCACTCAAGCTGTTCCCATCTATCCTGATGTTTGTAATAGACGTGCTTGAAAACGTTTCCGGTGTTCGTTGTCCTCCTTGTTTCGAACTTCTTAGAAGCGATCGTATAGGCGTGATTGAGGCTGGTCGCAGTCTCATTTAAGTCAACGAGTAAAGCTTTGCACGGCGAGAGCTGGCTTGGTTTGGTTCCCCGATGCCAGAGACGTAGGGGCTCTTCCAGCTGAACATTTACGAAACCCTCCTTTGGAGCCATGACGGGAAGGTCTAGGTAAGGATTTCGCAACCCAGTTAATACCCCTTTAGTGAATGTATCGACCCTAACGTTGATCATCAGCTCGGAGCCGGCAGGCAGCATTTCAGAGACGTCTTCATGAGAAAGTTCTTCTGCCTGTTCGCGATCAAGGAGAGCGAAGGCGGGAATGACGAGGTCGCCAACGACGTTTTTTAGCTTCGGGAGCTCGCCGCCGTAGAAGTAACGGACCTGGCCATCGACGATCCTGATCGGTATGTTGACCGTTTTCTTTTGTGGGTCGGGAATGATCATTTCACCTCCAAGAACGGCTCTACGGCGTTAACACGCTCGAGCAGCTCTGCGTTACTGAATCGCTTGCGGGTGATCGGTTCCCAGCCGGTATCAATAGCGGTGTCGGTAGGGCAGACGGCACGCCGCCAGCTAAGGTATCTGCCGACCTCGCCGGTGGACGGATGGCGGCGGGAATAATGATAGATGTGACAGTTCAAGATCTTCTTGGATTCGTCGCCGTCGAATGCCAGCCACTGTTCATCGCTAAGATATTCGAGAGCACCTCGAACGGCCGAGATGATGTCTCCGTGCGTTACGACGACGACGGACTGGCCTTCACATTCGCGGTGCAGGGTGTCAAAGAACGTCCGGACACGCATCCGGGCATCAGCTATCGACTCGCCGCCGGGCGGCCGCCAATAGAGGGCATCGGCGTTCCGCAAAGCAATGTTTCGGGGATAGAGACTCGCCTGTTCCGGTATCGGCACCGATCCGATCTCGCCCCAGTCGCGTTCGCGAAGTCGCTGATCGAGCCGCCATTCGGCATCCGGAAGATCGAGCAAAGCGGCCGTTTCCTGAGTCCGGACGTACGGCGAGGCGTAATACCGATCGAACCGGGCACCGATATGTTCGCGTATCCATTTGCCGGCGGTGGCCGCTTGCTCTTGCCCCTCGGGGGTTAACCGCCAACGGTGCCCCGGGCGTTCGCGAAAATCGGGGGTATAGAGGCTGTCGTCGCCTTTCTTGGACCGACTAACGGCCAGATTCCCTTCGCTGTGGCCGTGGCGTACAAGTATTAGATCTACAGGCATTGTCATAGATTTACTCCTTCGATTGCAGCAGAAAGCCTATGCCACGAGCGGTGGTGCATTGCGAGCCGGTTGAGGTCCTTTTCTCGCCGCTCTCTGATCCGGAGCCTATTCACATCGACTTCGGGATCGGGCATCGGTTGCTTCCGTGCTGCCGGACAAACAAAAAGCCCGTGTACATCGGGTGATATACACGGGCCTAAAAAGTAAACGCCTGCCTCGAAGTGACTCCCCAAAGGAACTCGTTTTCGAAACAGGCGTCTCATATTTAAGAATACGCCAGTCAGCGAAATTGTCAATGGACGAACCAAACCGTCTATCGGTACTGAGGATCTTCCGGAGGATCGGGAGGTTCAGGTTCCTCGGTTTCGTTGACCTCTAAACCCCGAATCGTGATGGTCGAGTCCCCAAAATGAGGTCACAGTTGATGATCGAAACCGTTTTTGGCCGGTCGTGCTTCAGTTAATCGCCTCGGACGGCATCCTTGAAATGAACCAACGAGCGGTATTAGCTCTTCTTTTCGCTGGGCACCCTCGAATCGACAAACCCGATGGTTGGGCGGGTTCGCGAGTCCTGACGGTAGCCCTCCCACTCGGCCTTTATTCGCTCGTAACGCTCAAGCTCTGCTGCCGGAACGGAAGGTGGGTTTTCGCGAATCGCAGCGAGGAGAAATTCCGCACTGATCTCCGTATCTGCCATCTCCGCCTTACGGGCAGCCTCAATAACGATCTTGAAAATGTCTGCCGAGACATATTTCTCGGTTTTGTCCGCGAGTACGCCGGAATCTATCGTGCGGTCTGCCGGACGACTTTTCAGGTGGAGATCGAACATCGCCTTCCGAAGCTCCCGATCCGGAGGAGGAATATTGATGATCTTGTCCATTCGTCCGGATCGGAGTGCGGCAATATCCATCTTGTCGGGCTTGTTCGTCGCGGCGAGAACAAATATCTCCCGTTCGCCGCAATTGGCAAGCTGAGCAAGAAACTCATTCACCTCGGCCGCATATGAATGGTTCAAGTCGCCGGAGTCCCGACTCGGAAGAACAGCGTCGATCTCGTCCACGAAGATCATGCAAGGTGCCTGCTCTTCAGCGGCCTTAAAGAGCTCCCCGATCTTTAGCTGTGCTCCGTGAACGTAAGGGCTGCCAAGATCCGAGGGCTTGACGAGCATAAAGTTGTAGCCGATCTCCTCAGCGAGCCGCTCGCCGATGTATGTCTTTCCGCATCCGGGCGGGCCGTAGAGGAGAATCCCGTTAATCAGTGGTATACCGAATTTCTTGAATCGTTCTCTTTCGTGGATCGGACGAATCACTTCATTGTGGAGTTGGGATTTAAGCTCTTCCATTCCGGCGATGCCACTGAAGCCGCTGCCTTCGGCCACTTGTGCAGCCGGGGAATCATCAAATGCCTGGCCCGATGCCCTTAGGTCCGGGACCATCAGTTCCATTCTTAACGCCTTTAAGAACTCCTGGGCAGATGAGAGCCTACGGCTCGGATCGATAGCCGTGGCGATCCGGATCGCCGAAATGATCTCTCGCGGGAGCCCTGAGTCGAATACCGGGGGCGGACTGAACTGGCGACGACGCGATCGGAGTACCTTGAAGGCCTCGTGCTTTTCAGCCGATGCAACCCGTTCGCTGTACCACGGGGGCAAGCCCCAGATCATCTGGTAAAGCAAGGTACCCACGGAAAACAGATCGCTGGCGGGCATGAATATACCGTCAGCAAGTTCAGGCGCAGCATGAAATACAGATAGCCGCTCAACGAGAATGCTCTCCCGAGGATCATGAATGCTTCGCAAGTTTTCAAAGCCGAAGAGTACCGGCCGCTCGACCGCCGAAGCGTAGTCGAGGCTGACGGAAGACGGATCGACCCCATTGTGGACGAGCAACTCATCGTTGGCATGAATAGCGGACAGGCTTTCAAGAAGATCGCAGGCAATCGAAACCGCCTTTACCCAGGGAAGCGGCCCTTCGCGGTCGAGACGATCGGCAATCGTCTCGCTTCCCGCCAGTTCGTAAACCGTAAAGACATACTCCCGACCATTGAGACTCTCCCGACCAGATTCGATCAAACGGCCTAGCCCAGGAACCTGGAGCCGCTCGATGTGCTCGGCGAAGAGAGCATTTCCGCCTTCGGAGAAGGCAGAGTCCGGAAAATCGGAGAGCGGAACGAGAGAGACACGAACCGACGTGCCGTCCGGACCCTTTGCCCGAAACGCCCCGGCCGACGAGATAGGAAAGGTTAGTTCGTAGAGGCCGCTAACCAAAAACCCCTTCCTAAGTTCCGCATAAGGACTGTCCATTAGCTCGATGTTCCTTGCGTGATCTCGGGATGATTCGTTTTGATGCTGTCATCATCAGGCAAGAGGTCGAAAATCTCCCGTAGGACGCCGATAAGCCCTTGGCGTGTCGGTTCGTTGGCCGCCATGCCGAGCCCCTGGTTCAGAAGCATGCGAGCCCGGTTACGGTCAGACCAAGAATAATCATCGAAACCGCTGTCATAATCGCGAATCATCTTGATATAGAGATGGACGCCATAGACAGTGTCATCGATCATGTAGCCCGTCTTGTTCATTTCGTCAATGAGGGACTTAGCACTCTTCTTGTCTTCTGTTTTCAAGACCGCAGGGATCTGCTCCTCGAAGTGTTCTATCGCAGCCTGAAATCGCCCAGCAATTGCGAGCTCCATTTCGTCACGGAGGTCCTCAAAATGTCGTGAAAGTCGTTTAAACGTGTCCTGGAGTTTCTCCCGAAGAGCGGGCCACGACCCGGATGCCTCCAGCTCATCGATCTCGCGGAACACCTCGCGAAGGCGATTCCGAACCTCCATTCTTCGGTCGTAATCTTCCGGGGCCTGATCCAGCAGGTTCTCAGCTTCGATGAGCTTGTCGGAGAGCTTTTCCAATCTGGAAGAATCGATGTGCTCCGTCATGTCCTCGAGTTTCTCAAGGATGTAATCGGCTTCCTTCAACTCGTCGTAAAGCGAACCCGAGTCTTTTGCAGACTGCCGATTTTCTGTGTTTACGGGGATCGTCAGAGTATCATCGAGTGACGGGAAATATGCCTTCATCGTAATTTCCCCATCACGCACGAGTTGCACGGTCAACTCGAGCGAGGAGCCGGCGGGAAGGAATGCCCGAAGGTCATCGCCTTTTATGACGGCATCATAAACATGTTCATTGTAGATGGCTCGGGTTCCCCGGGCATTCGAATCGCCCTCATAGATCGGGATAAGGATCTCACCAACGCCCGGTCCGGCAGGCTTCTGCGTCTTCAGGTCATTCATTACGCCGGTTGCGGGATACGACTTGTTCTTTTCCAGGCCGGGCAGGGGTAGAAAGACCAATTTTCCAGAGTCGGGATCCTTTGCCTCGATCCCGAAGTGGTATGGCAGAGTCGCACGTCCCACCTTTGTTCCCTGAAGTATCGTGAATTGATCGGGATCGCACGGGACGCGATCGCCGCGTTCGTCATAGAGGCTTACGGTGAAGAAGTTGCTCTTGCCCTCCTCAAGCTGAACCGAGATGACCTCGCCCAGACCGCCGATCGAACATCTGCCGCTAGACCAACCTTTATCGCCACGCTCGATCTCGACCTGAAGACCCGATCGGTTCGGGGTGCCCTCGGCAAGATGAATCGTCACAAGTTCGCTCGTTTCGACGGTGGTCGGTTCATAACCTAGAAGTAATTGAACAGCGGTGAGGTCCGCTGATTCACTCCGTTTTGTTTCCGAAATACTGATCGTCGATGCATACAGAGCGGCCCCGCGGGCGACGGCGGTCATCGGATCAATGCTCGAATCGACCTTTTCGGTGATCTGCTCGCGAAGCATTTGCCGCAGATTCGGCGAAAAGGTCGGACCACCGACGAGGATCAATGCATCCAGATCGGAACCTGACAGGCTATTGCGTTTGAGCAGATCTTGGCAAATGTCTATCGCACGCTGAAAAATCGGTCGTTCCGCAGAGTAAAGCATTTGGCGGGTGAGCCTGAGGTCAAGCTCTATTTCATTACCATCATCATCTTCAGGAAAATCGTCCGGGTCCGACAAGATATTCACTGTCTCAGAGAAAGAAAGTTGAATACGAGCGGGCTCAAGAAAACTCTTTAGGGCGTGTCGAAGATATTCCGCCACTTCCGCCTCTTCAAGGAAACTTTCGATAGCGAAGTTCTGAGTAAGGTGTGGGATCAAAAGTTCATCGACAGCGGCAAGGTCTAGGTTCTTTCCGCCAAGATAATTGTCACCTTCAGTATCTTGTACCCGGAGAATCCCTTCTTCTGCCCGGATCAGGGCAGCATCGAATGTGCCTCCGCCGAAATCGAAAACAAGCCAACGCCCGTCCATGCTGGCCGATCCGAGACCATAGGCCATAGCCGCAGCTATTGGTTCCTGCAGCAACTCACAATGTTCGAACCCGGCGAGCTCAGCGGCCTTCAAGGTCGCATCCTTTTGATTCGCAGTAAATTTTGCGGGAATGGTGATGACCACGCTTCGGAACTCTTCATCGATCACAAGGGATCGCAATTTCTTGAGTACCTCGGCGGAAAGTTCCTCGGACGAAAACCCGCGGTCCATGTTCGTACTTTGATAAAACTTATCCGTCCCCATTGTTCGCTTAAACTCAATAAAAAAGTTGTGGAAAAACTCGTCTCCATTGCGGACGGCCCTCTGTGCGGCCAGGATGTCCGACCTTAGGGCATTCATCGCCGGATCGCCGACGATCACCGCACGTTTACGGTTAAAGCCAACACAGGATGGAAGTGTGTCTTTGAGAGTATCCGTTTTCCTTATGGTCGGCTCGCCGAGCTCCATCCGGGCCAAGGCCGAATTGGTCGTACCTAGGTCAATTCCGTAATCGAACTTTGATCTTTTCATATAATGTTGAACAGCTTCTATCCCTGACTTACTTCGATCTGTGCCGTTTGAATCATCACGCCGTTGAAATTGATCTGCGGCTTAATTACGCCCGTAATGATTCGCTTTCCCTCATCAAGCGAGTCGTCTTGCCGAAATGTTGGAACCGCCTTCATGCCATCATCATAGGGTCGCCCGAGCATTGCGACGATCTCGTAGCCCTTGGCAGCAAAGTTGTCGCGAATGCGTTCGACCGAGGCTGCAAGCTGCTTACGGCCGCGGACCTCGGGCCCAATGAATGAGAGATTCTTCTCGATGCGTACGATCTCATCGGCAACCTTAAGGGCCAGCGAATGATCCGGCTCATCGGTACCACCTGTTGTCTGCTGGGCTGGCTTCTCTTCACCGAGCCGCCGATCAAATAGCTCGAGGAGCTTTTCATCAAGCTTTATGTTCTGCTCTTCAAGCTCTGTGCGGGCTCTGCGAATCTTTTCCTCGGTGGCATTC
>CAZGLZ010000003.1:61532-86930 GCA_964526245.1 uncultured Chloracidobacterium sp.
GTGGCATTCTCATGACCCCATAGGCGCCGGCGAAAGAAGAGTATAAGCCCCCCGATTGCAGAAGCCAGAAGCAACCCGACCAGGCCGGTGATCCAATATGACCTGTTCACAGCTGATCCTGTTTCAGCAATTTGAGTTGCGGTCTGTGTCCGTACGGACTCGATCTGATCACGAGCCTGACCACCGACATCAGCGATCCGGGCCTCCGCCGCCTTCAACGACGACTCGACCTCGCCAATTCGTTCGCGATTTCGCGTCCGTTCTTGTTCGAGTTCACTTCTTACAGCCCGAAGTTCCCGCTCAAGCCGCTGGACGGAAGACTGCGTTTCCTTCAAACGCATCTCCAAAGGCCGAACCGCTCGCTGTGCAGACGCTGCCCCCGTTATAACGAATGCAATCAACAAGAGTTTACAAAATGAAGCAATATTCGAGCTCATAAAACGTCAACGAACTACTGTCTTGATGTAGAATCGCCAATAGTAAATTCTACCTCGGGTGAATTCCTGCTCACCGATCACAGGTAGAACGCCGGGAGCAAACGCGAAATATGAATACTGTCCAGGCTCTAACACGATCGTTGAAGTTTGGTTCGGGACGAATGTGTAACTACGTGTCCCAACCCGTAATGTCATCGAACGACCGGAGCCATTTGTGATCTGGAGTTCCGGATTGGAATACGACTCACCTGGTGCCGCCTGAAAGATGCCGGATTGCTTTCGTGGGTTACGAGTAAAAAGAAGGTCGACATGACTCTTGTAAACCCAGCCTTCCCTTCCGGTTTCAACTTTCACGACGTTATACCAATCGCCGGCGGGGTTTCTGCTGAGGAGTACCAGGAAGTCATCTTCATAGAGAAATTCTCCATCACAGGGGACTTCATTTCCTGTGTTAGCCATTGCGTAGCACCTAGTGCCCGGAGCATCCGAGTATTTCGGCGTCGTTCGAATCAAGGCCCGATCATATTTCACGATCGCGACATCGTACCCCTGGTCGCGGTCCGGCGACAAATAGACAGGGTTCACAAGATTGGGACACCTGACATATTTGCCGGCGATGTCGGGTGATAGACACATGTTCGGGTCCTTTGATGGATCGTAGGCAGTGGCCTTACTTGACGATGCAGGAGATTTCGGGGTGGCTGAGGGTTTCCGTGTGCTTGCAGGCCGCCGCGTGGGCCTCTTTCCGGATGAGCCACTTCCCGCGGATTTGCAGGGTGGAGTGCCTGGAATGCCACACTGGGCTGCACGGATTTCGATCGCTGAAACCGATACCCCAAAAACGACCAAGACGACAGCCAGTACTGAGGCATTCTTGAAAACGATCATCGATTTCTCCCCGAATTTGAATTTGTGTTCTTCTGATCTGAATTAGGTACATCCATAGCGAGTCTGAATCCGATCTGATCATAGTTTGGTGCGCCAGAAGGTGGCCATCCGATCCGATAATAGGTTGTCGCGTATTCCTTGGTCGAAGAATAACTCCCGCCTCGCAATGTTTTCAGTCCTGTCTTGCCGCTGTATTCCTTAGGAAGCTTTCCACCTGGGTAAGGCCGGAAATCAGACGATGTCCATTCCCAAGCATTCCCGATAGTATCCCTAAGACCAAACCCATAACCCGAACCGAATATTCCAACGGGCGTAAGTCCTTTGAAACCGCTTCCTACGACATTTGCGCGACCCTCAACCCAAGTGTTACCCCACGGGTATTTGAAATGATCTCGGCCTGAGGCAGCCAATTCCCACTCTTCCTCTGTTGGAAGTCGTTTTCCTTTCCATTTGGCAAAAGCCAACGCATCATGGTAGGTGACCCCTACGACTGGGTGGTCTAATTCCGGCGTATCCACCCGGCCCTTCCGCGGAAAGGGATGTCCGGTCGCTTGACTAAATTCAATATATTCACGGTTTGTCACCTCATAAAGATCGATAAAAAACGATCTTACCGTAACCGGATGGGCAGGGCGCTCAACCTCGTTGTAAGAAATATTGCTCCCCATTAGAAAGGTAGTTCCAGTGATCAGGGCCATTCTTTTGGGCGGTTCCGGTAATCGATTGCTGTTGTTCGACGATAGCGATTTGCTCGCATTGGAACCCATGAAGAGCAAGAAACCGATGACTACGACTCCGAACACGGCGGCACTGCCAAATAAACGAAAAGGGCTAGCCGAAAGCCAGAGCTCTGCCCGGCGAACCCAACCGAGGTCACCCGATTCTGCCGAGGACCTGCCTGTTGATGATCGAGCCGCATTTCCGGAATTTACCTGCCGCCTCTCGTGCGTTCGATGAGACGAGATCCCAAACTCACGAGCAATATTCGCTAAGGCCCGTCGATTCTCCTCACACCGATTCCGCACCTCCCCGGACATGTCGATCGACTGGAGCAGTGACATCGTTCCAATAGCTTCGGAAATCTCTTCCCTGAACCTGAAGAAGGTGTCAAAAAACAAATTTCGATCGTATCTACCTTGCTCGATGAGGTCATCGAACGAGTTGACGCTGGCCACGCTGATACGAAGCGCGCTCGAGGCAACCGAATCGCATATCTTCAAATAGAGTTCGGCTTTGGTGCCGAGGACCGCGGCGAGATTCGCCAAAGGTGCTTTGCAGAAGCGCAACATTTCATTAGCACGCTGCGACGCGATCGGCCCCGTGTCGAGCCATTTTAACTTCGCGATTATTGCGCCTATATCTTTCTCAAGATTCTTTGCTTTCGACCGTTCGGACGATTCGTTGTTCCATGATTCGATAGTTGGGGCATTTTCGTCGATTCGATGCTTGACGGCACCGGATGGGCCGATAGAGCGTGCAATCCGCAACAGGTGGGCCGAGTCCTCACCGGGGTCAATAGAACCGCTCTCAACGTGCTCGTTGAAGTAATCGATCGAACATTGGAGAATCTCATTCGCCAGATCGTTGGCAATCAGTTGAGACTGAGGGTGATCGGCACCGTGGACATTGCGTATAACGACCAGATCGTCCCGGGTCGCTTCATGAAGCTCCAAACCGATCTCATTTGCCTTTTCCGGGTGATCTTCGCGTCGAGTCTCAGAGGTTTCAATCGCTCTGCGGATCCTCGCGGCCGGGCCGCTCGTAATCCGGCCATTGATATACGACCGTGTGTCCTGAGGAAAGTCCTCAAAGGCGGCGATGAAACCCGGGATCCCGCGATCGATAAGCAACCGAGAGGCAAGAAAGGCGTCTGCAAAGCGACGGAAAAGCTCCCGGCGATCGACCGAAACCTTTTCGCCGACCACCGCCCGAGACATGTCGCCGAAACAGTTAGCAAGCAGCTTACCCTTCAATTGGATCGCGGGAAGCAAAAGTTTACGGTTGACCGACCCGGATTGAAAAGCAAACAAGAACTGAAGAGTCGAAAGATTGTTGGCCGCCGAGAAGTTCTTGGGACCTAGTGATCGATCCGCGACAGCCAACTGCCAAATCTCAGCGGCTTTCGCTGGATCATCGGAAAGAAGGTAGGCAAGAGCGGTCTTATCAACGTTACTGGTATCAATGAACCAAAACAATGAGTGGTACAACCGATCCGAGGGCTGCTCGATCTTGCTGACCGCGGCACTGATGGTTTGCTCATTGCGTTGGGGCGACGGAAGTATTGGAAAATCCAGCTTCGAATCAACGGACTGGCCGACCTTGGCGTAAGCTTTAATTGTCGCAACCTGTTTTTGGATCTGCCGCTCAGATGAATTTGCGGCCAGACCCAGAAAATAAAACGGATTCGATGTAACTTGGTCCATACGTGGGCGGAAACTCGAAATTGTTCGAACCCGCTACCAGATCATGGCTTTCTCGATGACGATCCAGAAAGAAAGCTTCCGATTGGGAAGACGCCCTATTCCTTGAGCCGACGAATTCCCGAGAACTCGCCTGTCAAAAACGAAGCCACAGCCCTACCCCACCAAGACATGGGCCTTAGGCTACCTGATGATCGGTGAACCCCAAGCGGAAGGAACCGACCGGAAATTCAGATACAACTAGGACGGTCTGGTCGTAAAGGTTTCCGTATTCTACGCAATGTTAAGGGCAAGGGCAATACCCCAAATTGGTGACATCGCCCTTTTCCCGAAGGGTGATGGAAATGGCAAGACCAGTCGCGAGCGACCGGTTCAGATCGCGAATTGAACCTCTATAATGTGGAAATCAATCCTGTTCGAAACCGTGATTACGGAACTTTAGCGTGCGACTGTTCTCGGTGATGATCCGCACAATATTCTCGGGAAATCCTTCTTCGGTCTCGGCTTCAATCTCTAGAGCTATCTTCACCCTTGTTCCAACAAGACCCAACAAATGCGCGATGACCTCGTCGCCGATCTGCCCTGCATCACGAACTATCCGGGTTGGGTCGAGTTCAACCGAACCATGGAATCGCTTTGGATGAGCCGGTTTCGTCGATTCCCCAGATCCCAATTCGTCCGGTTCGGCGGCGGAATTGAGATCGCCGGAATGCATCGGTTTAGCCGCCTCCGATTTCTCACTGAGCCCGATTAGCTGCTGCTCTGCCTCGATCTGTTCACGTGCAACCCCCGGCCGAACAAGCAGGTATTCAGAGTGGTGGTCATCGAGAGAAATATTGCAACCCGCTTGGAGATTCCGATAACGCATCTTCTCTTCATCGAAGCTATCGGCGATCGCGAACGTGTCTGTCGTCCAACTGAGCGATGCTACGCCTCGCCTTATCGATTCGAGCAGAACCGACGGGTCCGCCAGTCGGGGTAGATATATGTACCGTGCGAAATGTTCAGCAAGCTGGCGTACAGAGACGCGATCATCAGCCCACAGCGGGATTTTGTCTAACTCCATTCTAAGCCGGGTCGGAGCGAAACTGGTGATCAAATATTCATCACTCTTGAGCTTTTTGCCGGCCCGAACTGCCAACGCATCCTGCCCAGCGAGCTTCATTGCCTGCCATTGAATCTCAGAACTCGGATCTTTCTGGACGGGAACCAAGACCCACTGATAGGTCTCGGGGATCCGAGCGGAAACAGTGCCATCCGCGGCATTCTTTTGCGTCTCAGCCTGCTTTACCTGGTTTGGAGCAAGATCGAGAGCCTCCCGATCGTCAAGAATTGACGCCCACGCCAAGTAGTTGCGGACCGCATCTTCAAGGTCCTGAAGCCTTGCCTTATCAGGCACGAGAAAGACAAGCGAGTTTCGATATAGACGCGGGGAATTACCTCGATTTTCGAGGATCGACCGTGCAGCGGCATAGGCGCTATTCCCGGGTTCTTTTGTGTAGGGATGCTCCGGGCTAAGTATGACAAGGCGCGTTTCAAGGTCGTCCGATACGTCCTGGCCAGAGGCCGGAAACGGGTGGACGCGGCGAAACTCTCCTCGCTCACGGAGATCGGCCTCAACCCGCCGTTTGAGCTCCATGAGGACCTTATCGGGATCGCGTTTTAGCTCCTCGCGCCGATCTTCGGCAAGCTTAGTAACGGTCGGCTGCGTTGAATACCAATAGCGTGTCCCGTCCTGGTAAAGGTATGTAGCCGAAGCACCTAGCCGTCGAAGTGCATCGCCAAAGATCGGGGCAGACTCACCCGGCGTGACACATCCAAGCTTTACGCGACGCTCCTCAAGTCCCTGATGAGCAACCCCAGCCGACGGTGCAGAACCGAGATAGATCGTCCGCGCAACGCGGCGGGCCGCATGAACCTTGCCAAGATTCGGCAACTCATTATCGAGCCGCATTGGCAAAGAATTTGGCCCATCGACGTCCTTCTCAATGATCGGAACCCAATTGTCGGAAAGGTAGCGTGTGAGCTCAAACCGGACACGCTGATCGTCGATCGGTATTGTGGCGGGCATGATGAGGGGACTATGGTCTCCCTTTTCCCAGAGGCTATGAATAACGGCGGCCATCAAACGGAGCACGCCACGGGTCCGTTGAAACTTTACGAGCGTGGACCAATCGCTGTAGAGACGGTCAAAGATCTCAGGATGGATCGGATACGCAGACTTGATTCGATTTTCGTAATCAGCTTGAGAGCATTCCGAAGGAAACTCCTGCTGTTGTGAGCGATAGAGGTCAGAAAAGGCTCGGGCGGCAACATCGCGGTTCTTATACTGATCTGCACTTAAAGGCTCGAAGAGCCTGCGGCGAACGATCTCGAAGCCCTCTTCGGCGGTAGCCGGCCGCCAAGAGGATTCGACGCGGCCCACGACATTCCTTAGACGATCAAGAGCTTCACGCCCGCGAATGCCGCCAACCTCGACATCATCGACCTGTGCATGCGGCGAGCCGGAAGTATCCGACGCCGGCAGCGAAATCACCAGAAGGCAGTTGCCCGCGAGCTTTGCCGACTCCGTCAATGCCTGGGCAAATGAAAACTGGGTCTCGAAGCTTCCACCGGGTAGATCGCTCTGGTCATGAAGCTGGCGGGCATAGGCCACCCATTCATCGATCAGGATCAAACTCGGCCCAAATTCGACAAGTAGTTCGCGGATCGCATCGCCCGGACTCGTTGCATTTTCATCGTCCTTTGCAATGCGGTCGTAAGCCTTCTTGCCACCGAGTTGATATGCGAGTTCACCCCAGAGGGTGTGCACGACCGTTCCATCAGCTTTGGTAACCGGGTTTCCAGGTGAGAGCTTGTTGCCTACCAAGACGACCCGTTTGGCTGTCGGGAGTTTTTCAACTCCTGCCTCTTTCATCACATCATCGACCCCCGGAAGATCGGTCGGCGGCGTGCCGGAGAAGAGATGATAAAGGGCAAGCATTGAGTGTGTCTTGCCGCCGCCAAAATTGGTTTGAAGTTGAATCACGGGATCGCCGCCCGCTCCGGTCAGCCGCTGCATGGCTCCGGTCAGAAGCATCTTGAGGCTTTCGGTCAGATATGTGCGGCGGAAGAACTCGACCGGTTCCCGGTATTCATCAGAGCCCTCGCCAATGTGCACCTGCCAGAGGTCGGCCGCAAACTCGGCCTGCTGATACCTGCCGCTCGCGACATCTTTATGCGGTGTTACGACCTCACGCCACGGCTTAACGGAGCCCGACGCTCCGGTCTCGACCAACGATCCGCCCGCTTTACGCTTTTCGCCCCGGACCTGCTCATCAAAACGGAGACGGAGCAGGTCCATCTTCATTTTTTCGATGGCCTCGGCCTCCGGGGCAGAAACGGCGGTCAAAAGCCTACTAGCTGAATCCATTACCCGGTAGGCATCATCGCTTGAGAAACTCTCCTGATGGGCCCATTTGTTTCGTTGATCTCGAAGCTCCGACACCAAGCTCCGTTCGGCAAAGCCAAGCGTGGTCTTGAAGATGGCATTCCAAGTATCCCACATCATCCGGAGCAGGCCGGCAACGTCCCACTCAGACGGCGGCTTATTTGCCAGTTTCGGGTCGTTAGTAAAGGGAGCGAGGATCTCGGCGGACACCCTGCCCTGCGAGAGTGCCGCCTGAAACTCACGGTCCACGTAAGGCCCGAGACCGGCCTTTAGCAGTTCCATCACTTTTCCTACGCGTTCGTGGTTCGTTATTGCCATTGCTGTTAAAGCTCCAGATCCTTGATCGAAAAGCGTGTGGGATCTTCGAGAAGGCTCTTGATCCTCACTTTAAGTGCTGGCATTTCGACGTTCGGATAAATAAATTCCTTTAGGTACTCTTCGATCTCATCGGGGTGATAATTCAATACGACCATCGCACAAAGCCCGTAGTAACAGATGTTCTCTTTGGCCGCAGGCAACAAACCGAAGAGGTTCGTCTCCATGATCCAATCCGGGATCGGTTCGAGAAGTTGTTTGTTATCATCTTCAGCGGCGACGGTCCATGTGTCGCAGATCAGGTCACTTCGAATTTTCGACGAAAATGGAACCAATTCGATACCGTTGTACAGAACGACGCGGCTCACACGGGTTCCGTTTCTTTCGCGAAGATTGTATGCACAATCGAGGATCAACTTCTCTGGCGATTCGAACCTGAAGCCGTTTCCCAAAACATCAAGAAGATAGGTCAGAGTATGCCGATCCTCTGCGTTGTGCCACGGTTTCGGGTTGTGGTCGAATTCATACAAGCCATACAGTATGCCCTCAAGTAACTGGCGTTCGTTTAGCTGGACACTTTCCTTGTTTTCCAGTTTTTCGGCATCCTTGCCAGATATGAAGAACGGCAACATACCCCGATAGCCCGGGACATAAAACCTCTGGGCGAGCGGTTCACCCGCCTGCTGCCAAACAATGCTGTACCGCTCCTTTTCCGGCATTCTGGTCTAGTAGCCCGCACAAAAGGGGCTGATCAATCCTCGCTTTGGGCAAGCTTTTCAAGCTCTGGGATCGCTGCTTGGCTTTTGATCTTGCTGAATCCCCATGCAAAGTTGCCTTGTTCCTGTTTGAGGTCGTGAAACCACTCCGTGTTCTTGTCTATCGGGATCATCGGATCGAACGTTCGGCCGGTCGTTCCGCTTATGCATGTTGCAAAGCCCTCATCTTCCCCCGAATCGATATGATCGATGAAGAACCAGGCGCAGAGGAAAAACTTTCGCGGTTTGCCATCTCCCGTCAGCAGCCAAACTCGGTCACCTACGACGTTGGAGACCCGTTTGTTGGTTAGGACGGCCAGTGCGGGATGCTCGCTGGCCGTGTAGCCCATCGCGTCTGGATTGTGGTAAACAACGAAGTCCCTCATTCTTGCTCCGTAAACTCGAAAGTCTGTACTGTACCGCCCGTCGAGGCTGTTTGTTGCTGAGCGAGGCGCATTATCTCGGGCCAGGATTGGACGAGGGCGTTGTAGGAGAGGGCCTCGGGGGCTCGCTTCTTGCGTTCGCAGAGGGTGTAGAGCCGGTAGCAGAGTTCGCGGGCGGTTTCGGCTCGGGCTCCTAGTTTTGCCACGATCGCGGCGGCGGCGGTTTCGCCGTCTTTTTCGAGTACGCGGATGAGCTGGTGGACCATGTCCCAGACGGTGAGGCGGCCGTCGCCTTCGGGCGTCCAGTCTTCCTCAAGTTCCTCGGGGCGAAAGAGGCGGACCTTGCCGGCCTTTGCTTCGAGAATCGGGCTGGTTCGCGGATCGGCCATTTCGGTGATCGAGGTCACTTTTGCTTTTGATAGCACTTCGGCCCGACCGTATTCGCCCGCCTCGAAGCCAAACTCCTCGAACCACGCGAGTGCCCAGCGGGTGTCTGCGTCGAAATCGCCTTCCTGCTCGGCCAGCACTTCGTCGAGCGTCTGGTTTATCAGCGCCAGGGCATCACGTACCGATAGCGGCTCGCCTTCGGCATCCAGCACCTTCTCATACCTCGTAAAAACCGCCATCCCCGGCCCGATCGCTGCCTGTGCCAGATCGACCGGAGCAATGTTACCGCGTTGAAGATAGCGAAGAGCCTCGGGAAGTTCGGATTTTAGTGCACTTATAAAGTCCCGCCGCGTGACGGTGAGAGCGTTTCCCAAGCGCTTCTGGCATACCAAAACTATGCTTGAAGCCAAAGCGTTCGCTTCTATGCCAATCATGCGAAACTCCTGTTCGCTTCTAAGCGGCCAAGTGCCAGTAATTGCAAAACCAGATTGAATTACAGCAGCAAGGAACGTGTCCCATCCTGTGTTCGTCGTTCCTTCCGCGTCACTATTTTCGGATTGCTTAACCGCATAATAAATCGTAACAGGGAATGCGGGATGTCCATTTTCAGCTACGCGTTGCATGGCTCTCGTCATTCCATTGAGGAAAAATCTCTCGGCATTTTCTTGCCCCTCGTGGCGATAGGGCGTAGCAACTAGTTCCTCATTTTTCGGTGTTTCAATTGTCGAAAAGCTGCCCGGAATTATAGACTTCAGGTTTCGTCGCAGCCAAACATAAAAGAAATCAGAAAGTTCCGCGTACGCTATGTTGTTGTAATATGGCGGATCCGTCGATACAACCGTCAGGCCAAAATCAGAACCTGTCGTCGCATCCTTCTGGAGCGCGACACCGTTGCCGAAGGCAGGTAGGGTCTTTAAACACTTCGATATAAAGGCAGTCGCGGGTACAAATCCCCCAACGGTATCCTCGAGTATCGCTGCTTCAGGATAGTCCCAAGTCATTCCGATTGCTTGTTTACCAAATAGATTCATTACTTTTTGGTTCCCAGGGACCCACCTGGTGCATGTATTTGAGAAATCCGCACAACGATCAACCCCAAACGCCAGGTAAACACAGACGGCGTCTGCATAATCGTTTGGGATATTCGGGATAGAGCCAAAACCGACATCAGGTATTTGTTCACGGATATTCGAATGCACTTTCGAAATCAATTCAGAAAGCGTAGAAAGTGCAACCAGTTGCCGGGGGGTAAATAACTTTCCATAGGTATCAAGACCGTAGATTGGAGTGTTAAAGTTCCGTGGATTATTCGGCAATGGTGTTTCTGGTGCCCAATTCGGAATTGCCTGTCGCGCAACGCTTTCCATGTCGGCTGAAGGATCAAGATATACTCGTCCTCGATCTCCTACTGCCACTATTGCCATTAATCGCTCACTGATTCGCCCTAAACGTCCTTCGCTACGAATATAGTCAAACGGAATAGGCGTGTTCGACATCAAGCACCGAAACGCTGAGTGACTTCCGCCGGTTTTAGTACCGCGGCGAGTCGAGGAGGGGTCGTCCGGCTTGCCGACACACACCTTAAATTCGTAGCCGCCCTTTTTCACCTGAGGCACCACGTAGGATTCCTTACCTGTTTTGTTCGCAAGCATGAAGTTCGACACAAGTGGAACATCAACCGTACTGAATGCAGGGTTCGGGCTCTTCACCGTCCGTGCCCATAGCCAGGCGATAACGGTTAGTTTCTTGCCAACATACTGTTTCAGGTCGGGGCGGACTTTGGCCATTTCCTCGGTGACCTCGACCTTTGGGTAAAGGTGGCCGATGCGTTTCTCCGCCTCGTCACGCATCCATTTGCCGTAGTAGCGGACGTCCTCGGCCAGGCCCTCGGCACCTCGCCAGACCTTCATCGCTTTTTCGGCCTCGGGCTTTGACTGCCATTCGGGGTTGACCGGCGGCATCCCGGCGAATTTCGGTGGGATCTCGATCATTGCCTTATTGATCAGCACCGCCACCGGGTTCAGGTCCGAAGCATAGGCCTCCAGCCCCAGCCGCTGAGCCTCAAGCGGCAACGCCCCGCCACCCGCAAACGGATCATGAAACGCCGGCAGCTTGTCGCGGTCGAACAGCTCCTTCGCACGGGGATGATCGGCATTATCCGCACAAGCCCGCCGCCAGCTCTGCCATATTTCAGCTCGCGCTTCTTCTAGTACTGTTTCGTTGGTCGTGTTTTCCCAAAGAACGAGCTTCTCGATTATCCTGAAAAGCCGGTCACGCTCCTGCTCACCAATAATATCGTCCAGCGTTGGCTCCGGCCCGGGATCCGGTGACTCGATCCCCGCCGCATCTGCCCTTTCTTTCGTTGCGGTCTGCTCCTCCCAGACCTTGTGCCGCTTCTTCAGCTCATTCTCTGCACGTCGCCGAAGCTTCGGGTCGCTCTTGAGCACATCGACATACTCCGAAGGGTCATCGACCATTTGCGAAAAGATCACCGCTCGCGCCGCCGCCAATGGCCGCCTAGCCCACCACAAATGCAGACCACGGGGATGCGGCCCGATGCCCGGCATCTTTTCATGAGCGGACGCCTTATTGATCGCATCCAGCGGCAACGCTACCTCTATGAGTTTCTTTCGTAACTTCATTGTTCTTGCAATTGTCCGAGCTTTTGGTGATCGATTCCCCGTTCTACCCGCTCAAGCTCGTTCCAGGTAAGGAAAAAATCCGCCCGTTCAAGATCTGTTCTAAATCGGGCAGCCTCGTACCCCTCGTGCATCAGGTCAACCAGGGCCGCTCCCCACAATCGTGTCAAAAGACGATACCGCTGCTCGGTCCGTTCTTGGTAATGTAGCGCAAGGCCCAAATACCCGAGAAAATCGGGAAAGCGGCAGCCGGCCGCGATCTCGCGAATATCGGCCGATGCACATATAAGATAGAGCTGCTCCCGGTGGATAAATGCTCTTCTGTCTCGCAAGCTCTCTGTAAGCCGCGGATCCGTATTCCTGATCACCTCGGGCGGAACCCAACGCTCACTTGAAGGACCTATTCCCCGAGCGACCTGTACGAGTCCCATTCGAAAATCCTCATGACCACAGGTTGTGCAAAACAGATCCCAGCACCAGCCGTTCTGATCGGCATAGATACACAGTGCCTCAAATGCATTGCTCATAACCGCTAAAGTCCCTGCAGTATCAAATGGCCGTGAAGATCAACGGCCGTTTATCGGTCGAAGCCAAAGCCCGCTCCCTAAGTTCCGCGTCATCTCGAAAGTACCACGAACCGTTTGGCAACAGAATGCTGACACGCCGGCTCACATTCCCCTGCGGAGTCAGCCGGCTGTTCATCAATAGCCGCGTCGGTCGATGATCGACCTGAGCAGGCCTTTCAATTGGATCACGCCGCAAATACGGTTCCTGATCCGGCCAGTGCGGCCGAAACGAATACTCCACACCATCAACTTCCAAGAGCATACGAGCAAATCTTGATTCAAAACCCTAACCCTATCGCCGCCGCCAGTTCACATTACATCCTCAGCCTCAAGATCGCTCGCTTCGGTTATCCCGGTCGCACGCTTAACCTCCTGCCAGAGCCGCTCTTGCCGCCAATTGAGAAATGCCTCGAAATCGTCGATCCAGAAAGGAGAAGCATCGCCCGTCGGCAGCAGGTGAGAGCGAAGAACCGCATCGAAATCAAAGCCGGGGGTGTTGCGAATCTCAGCTAGATAATCAGAAGGAGCCCGATTGCTGATCCTAATGTTCGTCTTCTTGTCGATAAGTGTTCGATTAACCACACAGTCTCGGTGCCGCTTATTCGTTACTCCTTTGATCTTCGCAAGGAAATCATCCGGAAATATGTGATGGTCGTCAATACTCTCCTCGCTCATCAACCGCGATGTGATCGGCGCTTGGCTGTAAAAATCGAGTGTTCCGGTGTCCGCACCAAGAATAAGGCAAATGGTCCCGCGGTATATCGCCCGCTGTCGCGGGCCAACCTCGCGAAGCGTGTTTGGATCGAACCGAAAGCCCGTTATGGTATCGGGCGGCGGCCCGCCGGCGAACCAAGCATGCAACTCGGTCACATCCTTTGCAGACTGACTATTTGGAGCATTTTCGTAGGCCTGGCCAAACACCGAGCACCAGAACCAACGTCGGAGCTTCTCACGTTGGGCGCCCGCCTCGGCACTTGTCGGGGTTCCCGCTCGTGCGAGAACGGCCGCTAACGGAACCAGCATAGTTGCATAGGGCAGCCATTTCGGTAGCATCACCCTGCAGTCATCTCGCAGAATTCGTAGGCCGAGGGCTAATCCCTCAACGACCCTTGGCCACCATTCGCTAAAATCCGCGGCCGTTATCGCCAATACATCACTTTTCTTGCAAGATGGGGCAGTTCGCGAGACAAGTGCTATCGCCTGCAGCAAATAGTACGGATCGACGTCAAAGTCGGCGATTATCGGATACCGCTCTTTCGCGGCTAGCCATTCATCACGAAGCTTGATGCCGTCCTTCCAGAATCGGGCTGTTAGCAGTTCGAAAACGGTCAGCTTAACGCCGGTACGATTCAGAGTTTCGAAAATCGTGCAAAGCGCATCGGCGGTTGTGGATTCGGAAAGCGTAACGACCGGGAACTTGTAGTCGTCGATCGTTTTGATCCACTTTTCTTCTACATCCGTTAATTCATCTTCGAGTTTTATTCTCGCTTCATCTTTGAGCCGCCGAGCGGCCATCCGCGTCCACCGCGTAAACCCGGCATCGCCCTCCTTCAATACGCTCAAAGGTACCACTAACAAATTGGCTTGATTGTCAGCCGACTCGAGCTCAGTTGCCTTTTTCGCCGTTGCACGTAGGTGAAAAATAGCTTCTTCGAAATCGAAGCCGTCGAGCAGCTTACGAAGGTTGAGATAATAGCGATGGTCACCCACGCCGTAGAATGCCTGATAAAGCGAAGTGAGTCTTTGCTGGCCATCGAGAACGAGAAACGTGTGTGTCTGACCATCGATGGGCGGTGCCCCTTCAAACTCGCGCACCGCAAACACACGCTCCCGGTCCCGCACTCTCAAGAGACTGCCTGCAGGGAAATTATTAGCGATCGAAACCACAAGTTCTTGAGTTGCCCACGGGTCCCATACAAAGTCACGCTGAAAATCGGGAAGCACTGAATTTCGATTGTTAATGTCCGCCAAAAGTTCTTTGAGTTCGCGTGGGTTTGTGTCTTCAAAAATGCTCATATTCTTGTCTTGTCGCCAGAGGCTTATCTTTCAATACTGTGGTTGAACTGTTACTAATCCGAGAAGACTCTACCTCCGCTTTACAATTCGATACGTTGCCGGCAAAAGCGTTATCTGCCCTTCCCGCTTCATTTTATCCACCATTTCGCCTGTCAGCTCGATAGGATCGTCATTCGGGTCAACGATCAGCAGCGAGTAGAGATTCGGGTAACTGCGAAGTAGGCTATAGACATCGGCATCAATTTCCAATGGCTTTATTTCTAGGCAAAGTTCTCGGACGTAATAGTACCGGACGATCGTACCGTTACTCTGCCGATGTTCCCACTGAAATCCGATTCCGTCCGTATTCTTCGCGATCCAACTTCCATTGCTATGGAAGAATCTGTCATCGGAATCTCTCCTAAATCCGATCTGCTCGGCAAAGCGATCGATGAGGCTTTGGCGTTTCGGACGCGTTGAACCGGTGCGAACATGCCTTTCCTCACCGTCTGCCCCCTCATCAAGAAATTCGTCGTCGTACTCCTCCGCGCGGTCATACAGCTCCGCATCAATCTCTTCGCTCCGTTCCCCGTAAACGACCACGTTATGGGAGGGCGCTTCAAGCGTGGCGTCGTCGTCGCCTGAGTCCAAATCTGACGAGTTGCCTTCGTTCGAAAACGCCCGATCAATTGCCGAATTATTCTCCGTTTCGGTTCTGTTGGCATTCGTCGCGGCGTCCGAAATTCCGGCCTCGGAGTCGAGCTCGAAGTTCTCATTCATGTATTGAGCCACAAAATCGACATCCCGTTCGAGACAGAGTTTTATCGCATCATCAAGTTCCGAGATTCGAATTGCCTTGCACAACTCATTTGAAACGGCCTTGGCGATCTTGCCCGTTGGTTGATCTTTGACGTAGATCACATCCTCGATCCAAGCAACATCTTCCTCAAAGGCCTCGCCGGCTGGCACTCCATCGATATACGGCACTACCTGGATGCTTTGCTCAATCTTCCATTTCGTTCCTGCCAGCCGTTTTCCAAGTTCGCGAATGCGGAGCTGTTCGTCGGGATCCTCCAGCTTTATTCGAGCAATATCTCGACCGAGTTGGATGAGCCACGGCTTCTCCTTTGCCACACTGCTTGATAAGTCAGTCTTGAGGAACCGCTTCTCAACTACCTCAGCCAAACGAATCAGTCGATTGAACGGATCGGCACTAACGGTTTCGGCGGAAAGCTTCTGAAAGTCTGCGGTCTGTTGTTTGATGTTCCCAAAGAGGTGCGTGTATCTCACGAGTGATGCCATCGAGACATAGTAAGCAAGGTCATCGACCGCGACCCATTCGGCATTCAGGTTCGTCCAGTGACCACACTCTTCCCAAACTCTGGTCGGATGGGTCGCAAGTAAATTTTGCACCCGTCTCAATTCTTCCTTGGTCAAGGGCTTGCCGGATGGAAGCGTGTTGAGCCAATTGATCGCTAGCTCGATCGACGGTCGATCAGCGACCCCAACTTTAGTCCAAAGCATCAAGTGACGGACCGATGACCTAACTACCTCCGCTCCAGGTAGGCCCTGATCATCTGCGTTTAGGAAGACCCCGGCACTCGTTTCCCATACCCCATTTTCAGAAAGGATCAAGCGCTCATTCTGAAACGCATTTCTGATTTCGCTAGCATCCTCGGTCGAACAATTGTCAAAGAGAACATCCAAGCGGCTATACCATTTTTCAACTTCCGACACTGGCGGTGCCGAACTCAACGAGAGCGACCTAAGGCTTGATAGTATCCTTGTCGGGCCAGTTGGAGTGGTTCGGACTCCTAAAAGATCTAGCAATGGGATGTTTCGTTCGACATCATACTGCTTGTCAACAAAGGGCTCGACATCGATGAGAGGCTCGGTAGCCACCGTCCGTCGAAGCAAATCCCCGGGCTTGCGGGCATTTCCATGGGAATCTCGAAAGCATGGCAGGCTCCTCAACCGCAGCACCCAAGAAGCAACTGGTTCGGGAAACAGTGAGAGTCGTTGTCGTGACCCGGTTGTGGCAACCTGCATAACCACGGCGGACGAATGCTCATTGGTCAGCTTGTCGGTCTCGAAAAGGAGATGATCAACGATTCGACACCATACTTGAGGATTTGTTTCATAAAGTTTTTTCCAATAGCGCCAATGTCTTTCTTCGAAATCCCAGTCTTGTAGTACGAAATCCTCAGTTACGTACGGGAAACTGGCAATTTTTCCTGATTCCCGACTCCGGATTTCTTTAATCAACCTTTCGCGACCATATACACGTTTTGCGGTCTTGAACAGCGGTGGTGTTCGTTGCAGTTTCGACTTCCCGGAGCGAAGCCAACTATTCCATTCATCCCGGGTGCAAGACGAAAAAGTCCTGAAATATTCCTGATGTAGTACATTCGCTGCGAACCACTCAGGCTCGAGGATCATTTCCAGCGACGCCTCGGGATCAATCACGGCACTTTCTTTAAGGCTCAAATCGCCTGCAACATACTTAAAGGATTCACCTACGGGAACGCTGAGCGAAGCGGCGATCTGGGCGAGTCGTACGCAGTCATCCAGATCGACTTCATCCCTAGCGAAAAAGGCCTGCGATACACGATCAATTATCTCATCGCTTTTGCTTCCGTCCGAAAGCAGGAAAGCGTCCAGAATGTCATGCGCCTTTTGAACATCGGCAATCTTCTGATTCTCACAAACCTCAAGATACTGCAGCCATGACATATCGACTATCGACAAATACGATGATAGGAACTGCCAGTCGGCTACAGATTTAAGATCACTCCCCTGCTTTAGCCGAACAACTTCCGATGCGGAATGAAGTACATCGCTTCCGCTAGCAGGGAAAATCCGCACTTTAGGATTTGTGATATAGCTACGACGATGAATCCTCGGAGCGATGTAGTTCCACAGTTTCAGTAAATGTCCCCAACTTTGTGGTTTTGGAAGGTGATTCTTTACGAGCACTGTCACGACATCATCCTGCGAAACTAAATTTACCAGCCCCCACCGAATCAGACAGTCTCGAGCAACAGAGGAGATTCCAGAAAAAAGAGGTGGCCGCTTCTCTTTATCGAAGAAAAAGCTGCATTGCGAGATCGGCCAGACCTCCGATAGGGCACGCGGAACCGCGACGGCCTTCTTATCTCTTACCAATGTCCCGTCCTCGGTGAGCAGAATTTCAGCATTGTCAATGCCTTCTTCAAAAGCTAACTCGACATTGGCCCCACAAATGCCCTCAAGCGACGAATCGGAGCGATCGACATCAGGAAAAAGCTTATAGGCCTCAGCCCGTTCTTGGCCTGTTAGTTGTTCGTTGTTAAGCCATCCAAGTAATGTCATGGATGCGAGGTTACCTACCCGCTTCAGCAGCCACCTATTAGTCGGCGAAATCTCTGGATCCTTGATCTTGAGCCGTGCCGGGTCCTGAATGAAGGGAGCGTTAATTGCAAAAGGCAGGGCGGTTTCAACTCCGGTGGGAAGAACGACAAAGAGTCTACCTACTGCTCCCAAAACTAATTCCACGCGAGATGGTGGGAACTCGACATTGTTCTGATCCGTCAGAAGTCGTTCTTGTGCAATTTCGTTCAATGACTCCGGCGGAAAAGCCTCTTCTTCGGACCTCACTAAAAGGAACCTATCACGCTGCCCGTTGAGAGACATCCACTCGGAATTGGTCACAGGTCCAACGCCATCTGGGCTCCAGGTGATCTCACTGTTGACTATCGTAAGTTTACGAATCCTCCGGAAAAACAGAAGGGATACCGGGCTCTTCTTCCACTCTTCCAAGTTCTTCTCGATCTCTCTTAGGCGATGCTTATCTTCGATATGAACCTTGATCTGAGTCTTCGTCTGTTTGCGATTGGGCTCATACCATTGCGGCTCCGTAAACCTCTCGCGGAAGAACTTAACCGAGAGGGTTGGGGTGAGCAGTTCAACACTATCCCCGAGACTGAAGACACTCTTAAAACCCACCCCCCTGAACCCGATCGTGTGTAGTTCGCGTTTGTTTGAATATCCAAACCTGCACAGAGAACGGAAATGTTCCTCTGTGAAATCATCACCGTTATGGGAAAACACGAAGAAACCGTTCGAATCGATTTCGACGCTCGCTTCGGTGGCATTTGCGTCGTCTGCATTTTGCAGCAATTCGGACAAAACATGCCGAGGGCTTTGAACCTGTTTAAAGAGCTGATGCCACGGTCCTGCGAGCTCCGGATCGTCCTCGAGCTGACGCCAGCGCCTTGATGCTGCTGCATGGATTTCGTTAAAGTAATCGGGCTTTTTCATTAACGTGAAAGCATTGCTGAAATAGCTACGTCGGGAGCTCTCCGCGAGCGATCAGCTCAAGAAAGCTATAGTTAACGCTTGTGACGCCAAAATCCGGTTCCTTATTGAACGGTTGTCGGACGTAGTGGACCGTGTGGTCTTCCGGGCTGTGGAACTCAACGATGGCTAAAATAAAGTCGTCCGGTTTGTTCAGCGAATAGAGGATCTCATTTCGAGTAACTGTGATCGTATCGGCCCCTGTAACGCGGCCTTTTACTTCGATGAAACGCAGTTTACCGGTATTCGGAACGCGACTCTCAATATCATATCCAAGTTTTTCGAACTCACGGTCGATCGGCTCGAAGCCCAAGTTGCGCTCGATGTCCATGACGATCGCCCTGGCTCGTGCGGCTGAAGCCTGGGTTTCGATCGCGTTCGTGGTCGCCGTTTCGGTTTGACCGCTCATAGCCGCAAGCAACCCTGCAGGTATAACCAGCATTCCTCCGAGAACCACGGGCGGAAGCGGGGAGATCTGACGTTCGAGGGCAAGATCCTCGAGCCTCTTCTGCAAACGTCCTTGCAAGAGGTCGGCCCGCTTTCGAGCCTCGGAAGAATTGAGACGGGCATTGGCCTTGCCGGCTTGCTCCTGTAGCTTCAATTGTTCTGCCCGATGATCCCAATACATAATTTCCTTTGTGAGTCGGTCTTTGACCGCGGCCTCGGTCTTATCGATCAACTCGATCTTCGGATTCCGGACGTCAGCGAGGTGTTCGGGAACGACGCTCGCAATGGCATGGGCCTGAGCATGAGCCTCAAGTTCGCTGCTGATCCATTTGCACTCGGGCCGATCTAGGATCGCTTCGATGGACGGTTCTCCTTCTGTCAATGGGCGAAAATCAAGATAAGGGGCGTAATGTAGATGCCGAGCATTACCTGAGCTGTCTATCTCGACATAAACGATCCGTTTCGAGATCACGCGTCGTTCTCCATAACGAGTAACCCCGGCGTCTTGAATCGCGTGCTCAAGGAAGAACACCACTCGCGGCCCCTGACCCGTATCCCGGTCGTCAACAAGCACCGCGCCCCGGCGGAGCAAATCGCGGTCTCTCTCAATGACCAAGTCGATCGTAGCGTCGAGCAACGGATGGCCAGGACAAACGAAAGCGGCTAAAGGTTGCCCTTGCGGCGCGATCACTGACTTATCAAAAACGATCCGCTCATAGCGCGGCTGGACCGGTTCGCCGTTACCGATCAATCTGTCACGATGACGTATCGGTGCCGGAACGTGAGTGATCTCGTATCTTCGACCTTCCCTCTGCTTTATCGTGCCACCGAGCTTCTTAAACGCCTCAAGAAAGAACGACTCAATGTAGTGGGGTTGTAGCCTCCGTGCTTCAGCCCTCTCCATATCCTCACGAATTCGATTGACCCGAGTGGTGTCCATTGAGTCATGAACAAGAGCTCTTTCTTCAAGTAGATTGCGGATCTCGCTGGGGTCGAACGCCGATTCAACAGCCTCCGACAGTTTCGCCCTGACTTCAGGCTGTTCACCGTAGCGAATCGCCCGAACCAGAAGATCCCGCAACGGCAGCCCCTCAAATTGAAGTTTGCCGAGAACATCGAAAACCTGTCCGCCCAGTGCATTTCTGGCCTCCTCGAGTTTCTCAAGGAGACGCCTATAGACATCGCCTTCACGCGTCTCGTCAGCAACAAGATTCCACAGGTGGCAAACCTCTGTTTGGCCGATGCGATGTATGCGCCCGAAACGCTGCTCAAGACGATTCGGATTCCAGGGCAAATCATAGTTAACCATCAAATGGGCCCTCTGTAGATTGATACCTTCACCTGCGGCGTCTGTAGCAAGCAGTATCTGGACGTCAGGATCATGTTTGAACGCTTCCTGGGCCTTCATCCGGTCCTCGCGACCTATGGAACCATGGATCACGGCGATCGCTTCATTCCTTCCGAGCAGGGCTGCAATTTTTTGGTGGAGATAATTGAGCGTGTCTCGGTGCTCTGTAAAGATCACAAGTTTTTGTCGAGGCGATCGAACGGAAGGCGGAAGACCATCATGGCCAGCCGCCCCATTCGACACGGGTGTGAAGATCTCATGGAGCAAATTTGCCAGTTCTGCCCACTTCTTATCTTCACCACTATGGCGAACCGAGTTTGCAAGGGCCTCCAAGTCCTTCAATGTGCCTATCTCCGCCTTGAGTTCAGCGATCGTCCCAGCAGCAGTCGCTTGATCAAGGATCCGCTCTTCGGTGACCTCGATCTCGCTTGCTGACGATTCTTCGATGTCTTCGAAATCCTCCGCGTCGAGCAACTCAGTCGAGGTGACGGCAACGTTCGCGAACTCATTCCCTCGTTGAAGAACCTCCAGCTCACGCAACCGGCTCTCCAGCCGTTCTCTCCGCCGCCGGAGCGATTGGTATATCGCTTCTGGCGAGGACGCCAATCGTCTCTGAAGAATCGTAAGCGCGAATCCGACCGTTCCGGCCCTTTTGTCATTTTGGAGTGCCTCGGCCCGATTGAATTCCTCGCGTACATAGGCCGTTACCGCTGAATATAGATTTGCCTCTGGACCGGTGAGCTTATAGGGAACCGTATAAGCGATGCGTTCGGGAAAGAGGGGCGTCGAATCGAACTTTAGAAGATTCTCCTTCACCATGCGACGCATCATGTCCGAAACATCGGCGACATGTGTGCCATCACGGAAGCGACCCTCGAAACGGTCGCCGTCGAGAAGCGCCATGAAGAGCTGAAAGTCTTCTTCTTTTCCATTGTGGGGCGTCGCGGTCATTAGCAAGAAATGCCGCGTGAGTGTCGAAAGAAGCTGGGCCAACCGGTAACGCTTAGTGTATTTCACCTCACCGCCAAAAAAGGTGGCGGACATTTTGTGGGCCTCGTCACATACAATAAGATCCCATCGGCAATCAGGTGCCTTTAGCTTCTCCTGAACGTCTTCGTTCCTGGAAAGCTTGTCCAACCGGGCGATCGCAAGATTTGTCTCCAAGAACCAGTTGCCGGTTCGTGCAGATTCAAGCTTGTCGTTCGTCAAGATCTCGAATGGAAGTTGGAAACGCCGGTAAAGTTCATCTTGCCACTGCTCGGCAAGGCTCCCTGGACAAACCACAAGGCAGCGTACCAAATCACCGCGGGCGATAAGTTCCTTGATCAAGAGCCCTGCCATAATCGTCTTCCCCGCGCCAGGATCATCCGCCAAGAGAAATCGAAGCGGCTGTCGAGGAAGCATTGATTCATAGACCGCAGTTATCTGATGCGGTAGCGGTTCAACCACTGAAGTGTGAACGGCAAGCATTGGATCAAACAAATGCGCAAGCCGAAACCGGTAAGCCTCTGAGACCAATCGAAATCGTTCGCCGTCGCCGTCGAAACTCCACGGCCGCCCTTTTTCGACAATCTCTAGTCGAGACTCGTCATGACGATAGAGGAGTTCATTAGCGACCCTACCAGTGACGGTTTTGTATGTCAGTTCGAGAGCCTCTGATCCATACCACTGAACATTGATGACCGTTACAAGGCTGTCCGGGAGTATTCCTCGAATGGATGCGTTTGGCTGTATGTCTTCTAGCTTAAACATGATTGTGAGAAGAAGCGGATCCGAGTTCTTCCGTTGATGGTGTTTGGGATTCAGCTCTTACGAATGGAAACTTACTACAATTTTGCTGAAAAAGGGAATGAAAAATATTCAGAGCCATTTGCGGCGTATCGCCAAAAAGGCCTTAGCATGGCCCGCAGACCGGCGAAACACGCGAATTTATAGTTAAGGACTTTCGTGGCTCTAGAGCATCGATCGTGACCGGCTCAAAAATGATCAATCGAGAAAGTCGGTTCTAACGCTCAAGAATTTTTGAAATCCGGCTTGAGTGTTGATTCGGCGATTTGAATGAAAAAATACTATCGAAAAGGTGGAAAAACAGGTGGAAAACGCGAAAGAGACGGAACCGATCGCCTACTGATCAAAGCGTATATTATTGTTTCTATTGCATTTAGGGTGGTGGTCCCGGCTGGATTCGAACCAGCGGCCTTCCGCTTAGGAGGCGGACGCTCTATCCAACTGAGCTACGGGACCGCGAAGCCCCCGTCAGGGCGACGGAGGCTGGACATTTGAAACGATGTAGCGAGGCACAGCAAAGCAACTTGCGTCGGCACCGAGCCTTGGGTCCGGTGCACCGCCTTCACTCTAGCTGTCGTAGTTTATCAGAGCCTTTACATCATATCCATTGAATTTGGATCGACCGCCAAGGAAGTCGAGTTCGACGGCGAAATGAAGCCCGGCGACGATGCCGCCCATTCCTTCAACGAGATCCACGACCGCCTTCGCCGTTCCGCCCGTGGCGAGCAGGTCATCGACGATAAGGACCCGGTGGCCTTCGCCAACTGCATCGCGGTGCATTTCGAGCGTGTCTTGCCCGTACTCCAGGTCATACGAGACCGAAACAGTATCCGCCGGCAGCTTTTTCGGTTTGCGGACCGGAACGAAACCCGCTCCGATCTGATACGCGATCGGCGTCGCGAAAATGAACCCGCGAGATTCGATGCCGATCACGGTATCGATGTCTAGTCCGCGGCATTGCTCGACCATTGCGTCAATTGCCTGCTCAAGGCCGCCTGCGTCCTTGAGCAGCGTCGTGATGTCATAAAAGTTGATGCCCGGTTTCGGAAAATCGGGCACCTCGCGAATTAATTTCTTTAGGTTATCCATATGATGAAAAATATCTATCGTTCGATCCTGAATGTCGAAAATATGTCGTCAGTCTCCTCTACGAGTTCTTCTATCTCTGCGACCCGCGAATACGCCGGGCCGGCCGCAAGGTCGTGTTTGAAGCCTTCGACCGCCTTGTCCGGCCCTTGGGCAAACGCCTCGACGCGTCCGTCCTCAAGGTTGCGGACATAGCCCTTGACCTGATGCTTCGCTGCCGACCGCTGTGCAAAATAGCGATAGCCGACGCCCTGAACGATACCGCTGATCAAAAACTTCCGTGCGATCATCTCCATTTTGCGGATCAGCCAAGGGCCTCAATGCACTCGGCAAGCGGTCGCTTCCGGCAAGTAAATATATGTGAACCGCCGAGGTTTCGTTCGACCTCTCCGGCCGAGCGAAGTTCCTCGGCCAATGCGACAAAATCCTTCGGCTCATCCGTTTCAAACGAGAACAGATATTCGTACTCGCCAAACCCCAGGCCGTGCGTCATGTGTATCTTAATGTTCGGGAAACGGCGGCCGACCATCATCCCGTCCTCTATCAAGGCTTCGCGCTCCTCGGCCGGTTTCTCATACCATTCCCGGCCCTTCGCGCAGGGGTAAAAAAAATGGTAGGCCTTTTCGCCGGCGTTCACATGAAACCGATCCTCGCTGCTTTCGCTGACAAAAACCCGCTTTTTCGTGACGCCCAAGTAAGCGGCAGCGGTTATCAGATGGCTCCCGAGCCCCGTGCGGTTCATCCTTGCGGTCATTTCCTGAAGCCGGTCCATCGAGCGGCCTATCCGCCAGAACATCAGGTCCGCTTTTGAATCGAAGCCGACCAAGGAATACGGAAAAACGAGAAAATCATCCCTGAAATCATCAAAGACCGAGATGAACTCCTGCGAAAGCTCACTTTTTCGCCCGCCGTCCAGCTTTCTCCAGTCCGCATCGGCCTTTAGGAAAAGAAAGCTGACGAACTGCTTTTCGACCTGTGCCGAGGTCCGCGATTCGACCGCGTCGTCAACAAGCCGAAGCCCGCTTTGTTCGGCCGCGTCACGCTGTTTGTTGACCAATTCTATCGGCACGTTCGCTTTTCCCTCCCGGACTCCGACAATTTTGCCAAGTTTACCGGGCATTGTCCAAAGCGTGCGGCCGCCGGGATTTACATCTCAATGATTTAGTGCCAGAATTGCCCTGTGCGAAAGTGTGTCCTTGCAGCACTGATGATCATCTTTAGCGTTTCGGCGGCCAACGCCCAACAGCGTCCGCTGATCACAGACGACGTCGACATCACGCCGCAGGGTGCTCTCGAGATCGGTGTCGGAGTCGATTTCATTCAGAACGCGAAGTTCCCTCTTTCGGGCCTTAAAGGCGACCTCACCCGCGTCGGCGACATACGCATCCGGCAGGGACTTGCCCCGAACGTTGAGATCCAGATCGAGGGTACGATCCAAAATTATCTTGCGATCAACTCGGCATCGAATCCATCGCCGATCCCGCTCAACGTTACCGGCAACTCGACGAACGACTTTAGCGATTTCACCATCTCGGCCAAGATCAAGCTGCTCAACGAAACCAAGTACCTCCCCGCGATCGGGACGAAGTTCGGCTTTCAGATGCCGAATACCGACCAGGCACGCGGCATCGGCACCAACCAGATCAACATATTTTCGAAGATCATCGCGCAGAAGAAGTTCGGCAAGCGGGCCGGCCGCGATCCGCTTGTTAACCTCTACGGTAATGTCGGGCTTGGCATTATGAATGCCCCGCTCAACACATTCACACAGAACGATGTCTTTCTTTACGGTTTGGCGGGAATTGTGCGGGTCAATGACCGGATAAACCTCGTCGCCGAGATCAATGGCCGCGAGAATACCCGCAGCGGCAACGCTCCTTTGGGCACCGAGAGCGTCGGCGAATTTCGCGTCGGCACGCAAATCCGCGCTTCGGGCCTCAGGTTCGATACCGCCGCTATCTTCGGCCTCACCCGCTTCAGCCCGCGAACCGGCGTCACCTTTGGCGTCACCTACGAATCGCCGGCATTCATCCCGATCGCTAAATAGCCCGTATATTTATCGGCCCGTTTCCCTTCCCAAGGCCCGGAGCGGTCCGGATAGCCTCATTCACAAAAGCCTTCGCGACTGTGACCGCCTCAATCAACTCTTTCCCAAGCGCCAGATTCGCCGCGATCGCCG